>NZ_PNCN01000238.1:0-497 GCF_005886135.1 Pseudoalteromonas sp. S4741
ATCGTTGCCAATACATATCGAGTAGCGCTTTCAGCGGGTACTTTTCTGGACAGGCGCATGAGGTGAGCTGATGCAACCGCGCGTGTTGATTGGCAAAGTGCCTGTAAACAGTATGAGCAAATAGCACCCCTTAATAAAACTCAATTAAGAGACTTTGTTGATGCGCATTTTATAACAACGCCTTTATTAACCATGAAAGGGACTGCAAATACCACCAGTGTAAAAGGCTACATAAACTCACTGTGGAGCAGCCTTCGACGTGAAGCCGATACACCTAAAGCTAATTCTTTACTCGCTTTAAAGCACAGCTATATTGTACCTGGTGGACGTTTTCAAGAAATTTATTATTGGGATAGTTACTTTACTGCGCTGGGTTTAATTGATGCAGATAAAAGTGATGTAGTAGAAGACATGCTACAAAACTTCATAGACTTAATTAACGATTACGGCTGCATTCCAAATGGTAACCGCAGTTATTATTTATCGCGTTCACAACC
>NZ_PNCN01000239.1:0-637 GCF_005886135.1 Pseudoalteromonas sp. S4741
TGGCAAACACGGGGCGATTCATCGAAGTTTTAGAAGGTTGGCCTCAAAGTAGAACATCTGAGGCTCGTAGTAATACTAATATTCACAGTGTTATTGGAAAGTACACTACGAACTCAGAACTATGGAAAGCGTCTAATTCTTTATATAGAGAATCGGTAGCTAATGACTGCAGACATATAGTTAGAGTATTTGACCATTCACAGTCGAAAGCGGCTTTTAAGAATTACTTGTTAGGCATTGAAAATCATTTTTACAAATTTTTAAGTCGCGACTTATATGACAGATAAAAAGTTAGATAAATTATCTATAGACAGAGATAATTTTTTAAAGGAGCACAAAGAAACTTCTTTATATATTGCAAAATTGGCTTTGACGAGCACAGAAAATACATCTTCATTTAAGTCTAAGCTTGCTAATTTTTATAAAGCAATCTTTACCAAGAAGTGAATTGAAATTAGGCCCCATCAAAAAATAGTCGCAATCTTGCCCAGAGAATCCTATAGCATATGTAGTGGCTTGGTTAATTTGCGCTCCAAATTAGAGGCGTTTCCTTGTTGCTCATCTGCTGCTAGTTGCAACCATTTGGAGGGCGTTCAGAATTCTGTGTCAGCCTAAATTGCTAAATATCTAGCACGCC
>NZ_PNCN01000240.1:0-349 GCF_005886135.1 Pseudoalteromonas sp. S4741
AAAGGGTGCTGGTACTTCCATTGCCGCTTTGTCGCCTTCAACGTTTAAGATAGATTGCTCTTCTTCTACGCTATCACCAACTGCAACCATAATTTCAGTTACTTCAACTTCGTCATCACCAATATCTGGCACAGTGACTTCTTTAGTTGATGAAGCCGATGACGCAGCAGGTGCAGCTTCCTCGGTTTTTTCAGCTTCTTTAGAGTCAGCAGCAGAGTCTTGCGCTTCACCTTCAAAGATGAACACTAAAGTGCCTGTGGTAACAGTGTCACCCACATTTACTTTAATTTCTTTTACCGTACCGGCTTGTTCAGCAGGTACTTCCATCGCAGCTTTATCACCTTCAACA
>NZ_PNCN01000241.1:0-300 GCF_005886135.1 Pseudoalteromonas sp. S4741
CTCAGCTTGCTCTGCTGCAATGCGCTGTTGCTCTAAACGTTCATTCTCAGCTTTTTCTGCTGCAATGCGCTCTTGCTCTAACTGCATTTGCGCTTCTTGTTCTGCTAAACGTTTGGCTTGCTCTTGTCTTTGTTGCTCTGCATCTGCCTGCTGTTTAGCTAATAGCTCTGCGTTAGCGTGTTCAATCGCTTGTTTTTCTTCTGCCGCTGCGCGCTGTGCTTGCGCCTGTTTCTCTTGCTCTAAACGATCGGCCTCTGCTGCAGCTTGTAAACGCTCTGCCTCAGCTTGCTCTGCGACTAG
>NZ_PNCN01000242.1:0-241 GCF_005886135.1 Pseudoalteromonas sp. S4741
AGGTTAAAGGTTAAAGGTTAAAGGTTAAAGGTTAAAGGTTAAAGGTTAAAGGTTAAAGGTTAAAGGTTAAAGGTTACGAGGTGCGAGGCGCGGGTATAGTTCAATGACCTAGGCCTGACGCGATATAAAATCGCTGCTACCAAGAATTATCACCACGTAGCAGATGTATGGACTCCTCCCCATTAACGGGAGAGTACGGTATAAAGAAATTGCAAAACAACTTTTACCAATTAAGGAGGCC
>NZ_PNCN01000243.1:0-510 GCF_005886135.1 Pseudoalteromonas sp. S4741
ACTTACTAAGCCTTTAAATATATCTTCTGCTGCTGCCGATTTATAAAATACCCCATTAAAATGATTGATTAATAAGTTTTTTTCACATACTTGCTCTAGTTCTACATTAAAAAGCACAACTTGATGCTGTTTAGCCAAACAAATTAAATCTGCTGGGATCAAGTCCTGCCAATCATTTTGAGATCCATCAATTAGAAAAATGTCATAAGCACCACGCTGATCATTATGTGGGATAGTGCTGTCCATTTTTATATCACCAAAAATGGCTTGAAGTGTTCTTAAAATAACTGTGTAGTTTTGAGAATGGAAAGACGATTGAAGCGTTGTCTTAATAAAAGCCGAGCTTTTTTTTAACATATAACCAATCCTTGAAACATTAGATTTACAACAATCGCCACATTACCTAAATTAACTACAAAACACAATGCTTCTTTGGTATAAGCCAATGAGTTTAGTTACCCTATAAAAGGGTATAAAAGCGTGATGTAACACCGTTAGTCCAACCAAATC
>NZ_PNCN01000244.1:0-205 GCF_005886135.1 Pseudoalteromonas sp. S4741
TCAGTAATGGTGGAGAGGGAGGGATAGACTTGCTTACAGCCCTGTAATCAATCGCTACGCGACGCTTGCAGCGGCCTAAACTGTTCCAGACACTTTATCGAACCCAGTCGAGGGCTCTCACCCTCCCAATTAGCAGCAAAGCTTATTTTTGGGCACAAAAAAACCACAATTAAGTGGCTTATATTCAGTAATGGTGGAGAGGGAG
>NZ_PNCN01000245.1:0-421 GCF_005886135.1 Pseudoalteromonas sp. S4741
GTATGGGATGGCTTTTTAGAACTAGCCGTGCGCTCAACCTACATGTCTCCTATACGTTCATCTAAGGTGCGGGTTGACCAGCGTTCGTGACTGGGCATTGTGGTGTATAAGTCTCGCTTTATGTGTTCATCAATAGCAATTAACTGGCGAATATGGGTCCAGCTCAATTGTGTACGCAGTGCGTGCACAATCTCTATATCCCAAAAAACCTCTGCAAACTTAACCATTTGCGCAAGGTTGCGTTTGCTCCAGCCTTTACCAAATTGCACCGTTAGCTCATTAGAAAGCGTGGCAATTACTCGTTTGCCGTAATCGGCACGCTCACCCCCAAGCACAGCTTGATTAATGCGATTACCCACTTACCAATAAAACAAAGTAATTACAATGTAAACTGCGACCGCAGCGAGCGGCTTGTCCCTGG
>NZ_PNCN01000246.1:0-283 GCF_005886135.1 Pseudoalteromonas sp. S4741
TGTTCATCTCGAAAGATTGAGTCATGTGTCACTCCTGTTTTCTTAATATTACTGAAATGACACAGATTTCTAAACACTACCCAAACAAATAACGATTAGCTCTCAACGGGTAATAATACTGAAATATATCTTTGCGCCCAATTGGCCAATTCAACTCTATTACGCGAATTAGTTTTTTTAAATGCGCTATAAAGGTGAGTTTTAACAGTGTGGTCGCTAATGTTTAGTTTGTCCGCTATTTTATTATTACTCGCTCCTTGTGCTATTAAATGAATAACCGACT
>NZ_PNCN01000025.1:0-21360 GCF_005886135.1 Pseudoalteromonas sp. S4741
ACCCTTAATTTCTTCAATTGGGTATATTTCACCAGCTCAATATGAAACAGACTACTATGATAATTTAAACGAGTCAGGTAAAGTGGCCTGACTTAAACAAACTGGTCTCCGATGAACTCGGGGCGATTCAATTGTTGGTATTTCTTCCTGATTACAATAAGGACAAACATCAATTCCAAGAAAATTTGTTATGTCGTATCCAAATTCTTTAGACATTAACTCATAATCAAAAATACTTGAAAAATTACTTACCCAAAAAGGGAATTTCATTTGTTCTGAAAGCTTAAATGTACCTTTTTTAAATTTATAAATGTCGAGTAACTTTTTTTTCTTTTGTGCAGTGGTTACTCTATGTTCTTCAGTGAAAAGGAACTTTATTAATTGAGTGGCCTGAAATTCTCTTAGAGTTAAAAGCAAGTTATTCTTAGTTTCATCAAAGAGTTCGTTTATTACATCAGTATTTTCTGGTTTTCTTAAATCAAGCTCATTTATATCAGACTTTGTGTAGTTAAGTTCAAAGTTTACAAAGAAATACTCTGGGCAATAAAACTCAGCTAGGCTGGGTACTTGTTTATAAATTTTATCAATAATTTGGCATAACTCTGAAGAGCCGCAGAAAGTTAATTCAATTAAACTCTCTTCTGAAAAAAGTGCTTCAATTTTATTTTTATGCTCTAAATCAACTGTATTGAAATACTTTTTAAATTTAGGCAATAGAGACTTTGATATAACTTTCTTCTTATAACGAGCTAGAAAATTATCATCAGTAATTTCATTTATTTTTATCATTTTCGTCCATAAAATATGCTTTCACTTTTTCATCAGGAATGAGATTTATAAGGTATTGACTATAGTTAGATAATTCCCCCTGCTTTAATTCTTGATAAAATCGTAGTATTTCGTTTCTTGATATTTCACCAAATGTAGAGTCTAAGTGCATACCGTCAAGGTACAAATCGTTAATCCTTGTACCAAATCCGTTCGATTTTTCTTGAAATATTTGATTGTTGTATTTAATAATTGAAATTATGTCATCAGGTAAAAAATCGCTAAGTATGATTGGGGAATGTGTAGTCAAAATAGTATTTACACTGATTTTTTTTATATTGTGCTTTAAAAATATAGGTTTTTCGAAATTATTAAGAATTTCGATAATATCAAGTACGATTTTTCTTTGCCATTCTGGATGAAGGTAGGCATCAACTTCATCAATGAGCAACTGGATATTTGAATATCCTTTAGAAATTAATTCCCTAACACCTGAAAAAATACGTGATTGTAGTTTTAGCCGAGCCTCCTCTCCAGAACTTAAACCATACCAGCCATATGTAAAATTATTTGCTGCGTACCTGTTTAATTCATTAAATTTTCTAGTCATATCAGTGATTAAATCAATATTATCAAGGTCAAAGTAAATAGTTTCGGTACCATGTAAAATGGGTACGCCATCATCTAACAATTTTTGAACTGTACTTTCTAAGAAATGACAAAAGCTTTCTGCTTCATAAACTATATTTTCTATATCATCACCCATATTCAAAAGAGAATGCTCGTCAATATGGTCTTTGATAGCTTGAGGAAGTTCTTTTATTGAAAGTGTGTTATCGAGAACGATTTTTACATAGAACCAAGCCCTTTCAGTTGGCTCTTTTATCCTTAGAGAAAAGCTTTTAATAACATCGTCAATACAACTATCTAAAATGTACCAAAAGGAATCATCAAGATAATGTTTATTTACTCTAAATTTATCTTTTTTTAAAAGTTTATTTAAAGCGCTTTTAAGTATTTTCGGGGTTATTTCCTTTTTGTCTGAAAGGTTATTTATTTTAAATACTCTTTCGGTGGTTTCGATATCTATAATTTCAGGCATTGTGTGTAATGCTTCTTCAACTATTGTGCGAAGCTCTTTACTTTCAAATAAAGTATTAACGTTTTCATTTGTTAAGCTGTCGATGGAGTTATTAAAATGCCTTCGACTTGATGGGTAGATAGTGAATCTAAATGCAAGAGGTGTATCTGCATCTTGTTTTTTATGATTGAAATATTCAGAATATTCTAACTCTCTTGATACTTCAGCCATTAATAGCTCTTTTTTTGTAACTCTTTTTTCAAGGAACTTATTTGAAGATAATTTTAGTACATTCTTTTTTCCTTTACTGTGTTCATTGAAAGCAAATTTATTTAAATCAAAAAGGTTGGTTATAAAAAGTAGGCTAGTACTGTTGTTTGGCTTGTACTCATTAATAGGGGCGCCATTTAGGAACATACCTGATAAAGAGTTGTTTTTTACATAATAGTTAGAGTCAACGTCATTCCAGAAAACAGCTGTACCAATACCAACGATTTCGTTAAAAGCTCCTTCAATAAACTCTAAAATTGATGTTTTACCTGCTCCATTTTTACCAATTATCAGTTTTATATTTTGTCCACGATAATATTCTTCTTTAAATCCACAATGCTGTTTTTTTACCTTAATGTGAGGTCTATCGAAATCGCATATGAAGTTCTGATTCAGATTCATGAAGAGATCTTTAATACCTTTATATTCATCAATGTATATACAAACAAGTTCCATATTAGAAGGCTACAATTTTTTATGATAGGCATAGATTGCTAGATCCCAAGCATTTTTTAAAGAAGAAAAGTGAAAAAGTTAGATTTAAGTGTAAACTCAGGAGAAACTAAAATATCCTTAGTACACTTATGGGTTAGATACTAAGAGAATCTTAGCAATATATAATTTATAGCTAAGGTTCACATGGAAACTCCAACACCTTCACGCCTAAAATCTGCAAGAAAAGCAGCTGGCCTTACTCAGCAACAGCTAGGTATGGCATTAGGAATGGAGCCAAACACGGCTAGTGCTCGCATGAACCAATACGAAAAAGGCAAACATGCCCCTGATTTTTTAACTATGAAACGCATTGCTAAAGAGCTTGATGTACCGGTAGCTTATTTTTATTGTGAAGAAGATGTTTTGGCTAAATTGATATGTGAACTTGGGAAGTTAAGTCTAGAAGATCAAAATAGCATCTTAGGTATAGTTTTATCAAAAAAATAAAATCAAAGGTTTGGTTGCATGCGTTCAATTATGTAATCTTGCAACGCTAGACCTTGAAGCTTTTGTTTACAACCATTCACTCTAACCCAAGTTTTACCTGAAGAATTAAAAAAGAGCTTAGGATTATTAGATTTTGGAACTTTTACTTCTAATACAAATCCAGATTCAACTCCTAAAACCAAATGAAAAATAATTCTAATCTTAGTGGGATCAATCGATGGTTGAATGACATTGATTTTTGCATTGATTACTTTATTTATTTCATCCTTTTGATTAGTGTTTAATTTAAGGCATTTAACAACACCATCGTCACATATGCCCCAAAATATGCTGCCACCCGAACTATTTAAAAAAGCAATTATATATTCATCTACTTGGTTCTGAATGGAATTTGTAGGGCTTAACCCTTTAACTTCTTTAAACTCATGCGTTAAATCCTCTTCGAGTAGGCACTTTTTTCCTTCAATGAATTGGTAGTTTTCTGATTGTGTTATTAGCTCAAACTGATCTGGTAGTGATTCAAAAAATATTCGAAGTTGGTTTATTGACCTAGGACTCATTCGAATGGCTTTGGAAAGCTTACTTAATGTTCCATGCTCTCGAAGCAGTAAGTCTAATTGAGCAATAGCCTGTTCTTTTCCAACAAGCTGCCCCCAGCTTTCAATCTTTCTATTTCTTTGTGGTCCACTCTGGAGTCCTCCTGGATAATAAACAGCATTAATTGCATCAAAAGCATTTTGTAAATCCCAGTTTTTATTAATAATCAAATGACAGCACCGTGTTTAATAGTGTTATGTGGATAAGCATTTTGAAGTATTACTTATCATATATTTTTTCTATCAAAGAAATGTTGATGAGCAGACTCTGAAATATCACATCCGATAGCTTGTCGATTTAAGTTATTGGCTGCTACTAAAGTAGCTCCTGAGCCAAAAAAAGGATCAACGACGAGTTCATTTTCATTACTGCTTTGCGAGATGAGTGTTTCAATTAACTTAACTGGCTTTTCAGTAGGGTAGCCCCTGTATACTCTTTTACATGTGAGGATATCTGGAACGCTTAGATCATTTAACTTGCGCTTACCTTTCTCGAAAAAAAGAATATATTCGTGTCTAGCTCTGTAATGATAGCCCATTCCAATAGTCACTTTATCCCAAATTATTGGCTTCCAAAACTTGAAACCTACTTTTTCAGCTATTGGCTTAATATAAAACATTGTTTCTTGATCGCAGAATAGATAAAAATGCGAACCTTTTTTCAGCACTCTGTAAATTTCAATTAGTAGTTCTTCAAAGCGATTATTTGGGAATATGTCGAACCACTGATTACTTGACGATTTACTTACTTTTAAGCGAGTGGTGGTTCCTATTTTTCGATGTTTTTCTAATGATTCGTAGGGTGGATCAGTAATTAAAAGATCAACACTTTCGGTTGAAAGTGTTGATAACCAATTTACCGCATCATCTTTAAATACTTGCATTAAACCTCTTTAGTTAAAGTGTGCTGCATAATCGGCCATTGTGTGAGCTTTTTGATGCTGTCCCCTTCGGTAAATGGCGGCAATCTATACAATAGCTTTGGAAACCATCGGGGTTTTGTGACGATTTACGTGCGGGAGTTTTACCAAATGAGTTAGGGTAATAATGAAATACGTGTTCCGAACCATTTGCATCAGAGCAATTAGGGCAAGATTTAAATCTTTGTCCTGTAATTTGGTCAGCCTTTATGATCATTCCACTGTTGAGTGCTTTATTACAGCAGTTACAAGCCATAAGAATCTCCTTATAAGTTAGCTTTGTATTTTTAAATTTGAGTTTTTATTGTGTTACTGGTTATTAATACATCCTTTAGAAATGCCGTAACACTTTCTACAGTATCAGATATTGTACTTTTGTGAAGTACGAATGATTTAACGATAATTATTTTTTTGACTATCTAATTTATTTAGCCTAAACCTAAACTAAGATTTTCTTAGTTTAGGTTGGCGATGCATTTTTTAGTTCAAACAAAACCTTACCCAGATGAGGCGCTTGAAAGCTATTTACTAAGGCTTGCAAGAGATAACTCATACGATGGTTATAGTGAGCTTGCTGATATTTTGTGGCAATGGCTTGCAGAGCAAGATCATGAGCTTGAAGGTGCGTTGCCGTTGGAGCTTAGTAAGGTTGATGTTTATCATGCTAAGCAAGCGAGCAGCTTTAGAATAAGAGCGCTCAAGTTAGTAGCCCAATTAGCTGATGTTAACGCTGGTGACATTCTTGCACTTGCATGGCGGCGCAGTAACTTTAAATTTGGCAACCTAGCAGCAGTAAGCCGTAGTGAACTGACAATCCCCCTTGAACTACTTCGCACTAATAACATACCTGTTTGCATTGAATGCTTAGAGGAGTCTTCATATATTCCTTTTTATTGGCATTTAAAGCCCTATAAAACGTGCCATAAGCATAAAACACAATTAACCTCACAATGTAGAGAATGTCATAACTTAATTGATTATAGAGCTTCTGAGGCGTTTTTAGAGTGTGGTTGTGGTTATAAACCAACCAGTAGTGAACAGTTAAACGATGCAGACTTTAAAATTGCATTTGCGCTTGCAAGTAGTAACAGCCAAAAAATAGTGGGGTTGATACCGTGGTTTGCGAAGGTTAAGCAACTTGATGTAAGCGATGCTGACTTTAATCGAGCTTTTGTTGATTACTTTAGTACTTGGCCTGATGGCTTTACAGCTGAACTAGATTTACTCACAAATAATGCGCGGCTCAAACAACTTAACCCTTTTAATAAAACTAAGTTTAACTCTGTGTATGGCAGGGTGATCCGTGATGGTCAAATAGCTGCAACAAGTAACCGTAAAAACAAAGTTCTTGATGAGATTATTAATTACTTTGTCGAATTAGTTGGTAGTAATCCTAAAGCTAAACATCCAAATATTGCAGATTTACTGCTTTGTACTTTTGATGCCGCAGTATTATTAAACACCACTACAGAGCAAGTTTACAGGCTTCATCAAGAAGGCTTTTTAAACTGCGCTTATCCACAAAAAAAGCACGAACAGCTCAGAGCTGATAGCCATGTTTTTTATTTACGCCAAGTGATTGAACTACAGCAAGCATTCGCAGCAGAAAAGCCTCAAACAAAAAAACAATTTATAGCGCCGTGGTAACTTATGAACTTACAAGATGCATTTGCAATTGAACCATTAAAAGAAAAAACCACAATACTAAGAAAGTTGTTTGCGCCATACACGCCTCATGTTGTGGTAGATGGATTTGAAGAACAAGCGCTGACTGTACTCATTAACCTAGTTTATAAGCGCAGTGAAATTGATGATCTAACAAGTACAAGAACCGCTAAAAGTGTATTACGCGATGAAGTGTTACTGAGTAAGTGCATTAACGAAGTAAAATGGTTTCATACTCATAATTTAAAATACCCAGATATACGAGTAAGCCATCAGCGTTTAATTAGTAAGGTAGTAAGTGAAGATATTGCGGGTATTTGTAGCCGGTCATTACCTTTAAGTTTTGGCTGGTCGCACAACAGTGCTGAAATTAATCATGCAAAGTTATTTTTAACCTCGTTTAATTGGCAGGGCGAAGTGACTTGTTTAGCAAAGTTATTAATAACTGAAGAGCCTGTTTGGATTAATTTAATAAGAGCATACGGGTTTACTAAAAAGGCGGTTTTAGATATCGCGGATAAAGTAAAACAGCAGTTGCCAGTGGCAGAGCTCCCATTAGAAGTAAGCTCTTTTTCACCACAGTTACAAATGCCATTTCAGCAAAGCTACCTTGCGGTTACGCCTGTAGTAAGCCACGCAATACTAGCTAAAATTCAGCAATTAACAACAGATCGTAAGTTAAATTTTGCTTTAGTTGAGCACTCAAGACCAGCCAATGTTGGCGATTTAGCAAGCTCAGTAGGCGGCAATATAAGAGTGCTGCGTTACTTTCCTAAAACATATGCTAAGGCTATTAACCGCTCCAAAGTAGTCGATAATGATATTGAGAAAACATTTAAAATTCGTGCGCTAATAAGCAGTCAATTTCAACAGGCGCTTTTGGTGTTGGTAGGCATTAACCAGTTTAATACGTTAAGGCAAAAGCGATTAGCGCGATTAGCGGCTATTAGGCAAGTACGTGTTAGCTTGCAGTTATGGCTGGATAACATTCTGGAAGCTAAAAATAACGCGCAAAACCAAGCTTACCCTGAGTGGGCAAAGCATTACTTAGATCAGAGTGTTACTAACTGTATTAGCCAATTTAGTAACGTACTAAATGAGAGTCTTGGTAATTTAAGTAAGCTCAAACGCTTTGCATATCACCCTAATTTAATGGGGCTGTTTAAGGTGCAATTAAACTATGTGTTTACTCACTGTGCAGCTGAAGAGGAAACATTAAATGATGAGCAAATAGTGTATGTACATTGCCAAGATATGCGAGTGTTTGATGCCGAAGCAATGGCTAACCCGTATATTCAAGGCATGCCGTCACTTACTGCTTTAAATGGGCTTGCTCATAACTTTGAGCGTAAGCTAAAAAGCTTTATAGACCCTTCAATTAAGTTTATTGGCAGTGCCATTTACATTGAAAACTATCAACTACATACGGGTAAACCATTACCTGAGCCAAGCAAGTTAAAACAAGTTGCAGGGCGTAGTCATGTAATAAAGTCTGGTATTATCGATAAACCTAAATGTGACATAACACTCGATTTAGTATTTAGGGTTTTCGTACCAAATAAAGAGATACTTAATAAGTTAAATAGTCAGCTTATAAAGCCCGCACTACCATCTTCATTTGCAGGCGGGACTATGCATCCACCTTCGTTATATCAAAATATAGACTGGTGTCATGTACATACTAAACCGAGTGAGCTGTTTAAAAATATAAAGGCAAAAGCGTTAAATGGCAGTTGGTTGTACCCTTCAAAAAAAGTAGTTAAAAGTTTTGAACAATTGATAGATGCGCTTAACGGTAACTTTAATTTAAGACCCGCTGCAATTGGCTTTGCTGCGCTTGAAGAACCCGTAAAGCGAGATGCAGCATTACATGAACACCATTGTTATGCAGAGCCCGTAATTGGGTTGTTAGAGTGTGTTAGCAATACATCAGTAAAGTACGCAGGCGCTAAGCAGTTCTTTCATGACGCATTTTGGGTTATGGATGTTCAAAAAGAGTCTATGCTTATGAAAAAGTCTAAGTTTGAGTATGAATAATGCAATTACCTCGGCACTTAAGTTACACGCGTTCGCTCTCACCCAGTAAAGCGGTGTTTTTTTATAAAACACCGGAGTCTGATTTTGAACCGTTACAAATAGAGCAAAATAAATTAGTTGGGCAAAAGTCAGGGTTTGGCGATGCGTATCAAAAGCAAAATGTGGCTAAAAATTTAGCGCCACAAGATCTTGCTTTTGGGAACCCTCAAACAATTGATGTGTGCTACGTGCCTCCAACAGTAAATGAGCTATTTTGCCGTTTTTCACTCAGGGTTGAGGCTAATAGCATTGAGCCACATGTTTGTGATGACCCTAAAGTTATTTATTGGTTAAAACGGTTTTTTGAAACCTATAAAAAACACAATGGCCTTAATGAAGTTGCAACTCGCTATGCTAAAAATATACTGATGGGAAACTGGCTTTGGCGTAACCGTCAATCACCGGATGTTGATATTGAAATCCTTACTGAGCACGCTGCTCCAATTATTGTTGAAGGTGCACAAAAACTAAAGTGGCAGAGCAATTGGCAAAATAATCAAACAGCACTAATAACATTATCAGAAGCTATTCAAGAAGGGCTTAGCAACCCTCAAAATTATTGTTATTTAGATATAACCGCAAAAATTAAAAATGCATTTAGCCAAGAGATTCACCCTAGTCAAAAGTTTGTAGATACTGTTGAACAGGGGATGTCATCTAAACAGCTTGCATACACTCAAGTAGGTGATAAAAAAGCAGCAAGTTTAAACTCACAAAAAGTAGGGGCTGCTATTCAAACTATCGATGATTGGTATGAGGGAGGTTACAAACCTTTGCGCACTCACGAGTATGGTGCAGATAAGCAAATATTAGTTGCACACAGAACACCTAAGAGCCATTCAGACTTTTATTCATTACTCCCGCGCATTGCTTTGCATATTAAGCACATGGAAAAGCATGGTTTAGGGCAAAGTGAAGAATCAGACGCAGTTCACTTTATTGCGGCAGTGCTGATTAAAGGTGGCTTGTTCCAAAGGAGTAAAGGTTGAAGCGCTATTATTTTATCATTACTTATTTACCCAAAAATTGTGATGTAAGCCTTCTTGCAGGGCGTTGTATTGGCATTTTGCATGGGTTTATGAGCTCACGTGAAATAAGTAATGTAGGTGTGTGCTTTCCTAAATGGAACGAGCAAACCATAGGTAATGAATTAGCGTTCGTATCGACAGATAAAAAGCAATTGACCAATCTATCTCAGCAAAGCTATTTTGAGATGATGGCACATGACAAGTTATTTGGCTTATCCAAAATACTCGAAGTACCAACAAACCAAAGTGAAGTCATGTTTGTTCGCAACCAATCGGTAGCTAAAGCATTTGTTGGCGAAAAGCAAAGGCGGTTAAAACGCGCTAAAAAAAGAGCTGAAGCCAGAGGTGAGGTTTATAATCCAGAATATAAATTTGAGGCAAAGGACATAGGCCACTTTCATTCAATACCCGCATCAAGCAAAGGCAATGGTCAAAGTTATGTTCTGCATATACAAAAAATTGAAAATGCTGAATCCATAAAAAATCAATTCAACAATTATGGCTTTGCTTCAAATCAAACATTTCAAGGTACGGTTCCCTCTTTGAATACCCTTATTTAATAGTTAAAAACACTCTTTTGATTCTCAATGAGTTAGCAGATTAATTGAAAATAAGGGTAAATGATTTAAATTCGTTTAACAGTTTGGTATTTATAGAAATTTAAACTATTTTTTATAGTGAACTGCCGAGTAGGCAGCTGGAAATATTAACCAGTGAAATTATTATTAATGCCAGAGGTGAACTGCCGAGTAGGCAGCTGGAAATTTCCAAAAAGAGATAACATTCTCCTCAGAGTAGTGAACTGCCGAGTAGGCAGCTGGAAATCATGAAAGCGCTCGGCATAAAAATGGGTGAACGTGAACTGCCGAGTAGGCAGCTGAAGTTAGGCCAGGAAGTAAACAACCACATCTTGTGACTTTTAACTGCCGAAAAGGCAGAGGCTAAATAGAGAAACCCCAGTAAACGCTGGGGTCATTTTAAGCGTTATAACCGTATTTAAGGCTATTTATAACGTTCCTAATTAACCTTCTACCAGCAATTGTATTTACAAATGTTAAAGGTGTTTTAGAGCTAAATTGTAAGGAGTACGTATTTAGCCATTTATTCCATCGTTCAATATTTTCAAAGTAATCAATACAAGCTGATGCTAGATGAGCTAACTCAAAGGTATTTTCACTCAAAGTTGCATTTAAGCGTGTGTACTCTTTTTTATGACGTTTCAAAGTTCTAATATTTGTACCAATTGCTTTAGCAAAGGATTGAATATCCCAACCTAACTGAAGCCTAAACTTCTCAACACTCTTTATATCTAAACCACGCTGAATTAATTCAATTTCATCTAAAGGGTTTGAGCTTAAATTAACTTTTCCATTGCTGAGTATATCTACAAATTTATGATTAGTGCTAGGTTGCATATCACTAGGCATACATACCTCAAAGTCAGGAAAGTTATATTTAATAATAGCACTTCTACTATTAAGCTGATAGTCGGGTTAGAGCGAAAAGCAGACATTGACCGTTAATCGTTTCAACGACGGCAATTAGCCATACGTTGCATGTTTGCTCCCTTACTGGTTTTACGATATCCAAAACCGACATAACGACCATTAAGCAAATACCAAAGTAAAATAGGTATGTGCTCCAATCATATAGCCAAAGAGGATAAAGCGTTAATAGCACTGCTACAGGCCCTAGAATGCTGAAGACAGCTCTGGTATGGTTTTTATTTTTGTGCCAGTTGTATAAGTTTACCAATAGTTCCAAAGATGCAAAAATAGGTAAAAGCGTATTTACAGCTATTCCTTCGAAGTGAGAGAAGAAGCCTAGTCCTAATGCCGATGCAAGTGACCTTAATGCAGGGAGGCAGGCCGTGCCGCTAGCCAAACGCCACTAGAGCCTACTCTGTCTAATATTTTATTTATCATTTGAAAGTCTATTGGTTGATATTACCATCATTCTAAACTCCGTATACAAGTACGGAGTCAATCATTTTAATGAGTCAATTATGGGGCAATGTGTTGGATCTTCGTTTTGCATACAGGTATTTGTCATACCCACAATTACTTTCTCTAAACGTTGAAGGTCATTAATTTTGTCTCGAATGATTGCTAACTTTTGTCGGTTTAATAGCTCAACTTGAGCGCAGTTGCTGTCCATAGACATTAGCGATTTTATTTCTCTTAACGTAAAGCCGAGCGCTTTGGCTTTTGTGATAAACCTAAGTTGTCCTGCTATTGATTCGTCATATTGTCTATAACCAGATATTGGTTTTTCAGGTTGTGTAATCAGTCCTTCTCGTTCATAAAAACGAATGGTTTCTACATTTAAATTTAATGATTGTGCTAATTTGCCAATGGTTTTCATTATTGCCTTTGTGAATACTACTAATCTAAAGTTATATTTAGTTCAACTATCTAATGACTTGATAATGCCACAGACTTCAATTGTACCGTCAGACCCGCAAGAGCTTGCCATTAGTTTTAACTCTTTTTTGAGTGCATTCAATTCCTTCATTCGTTGATTAACTAAAGTTAGTTGCCGATCAATTAATGCATTTACACTAGAGCAACTCTCCTCTGGCTTGTTTTTTAATTCAATGAGTCGCTTAATATCATTAAGCGGAATATCTAAACTTCGACAATGCTTTACGAACTCTAGCTCTTTAAATGCCTTATTAGAATACAACCTGAAATTCCCTTCAGTGCGATCAGGATCTGACAGCAAGCCCTCCTTTTCATAATATCGGATGGTTTGTACTGAATACCCCGATGTTTTCGATAACTCACCAATTTTCATAAAATTTCCAAATAAACTTGACCCTATAGTCACTATAGGATTTATAGTTAGAGCATACAAGTTAATCGGAGATGAAAATGAGCGATTGTGGGTGTGAAGTTGAGCTAAAAGATAACCAGCAAAAAACGGTGCTTTATTGGCTTCTGGCTATCAATGCCTCGATGTTTGTTTTTGAAATTGGCTTTGGTTGGTTATCAGAATCAACGGCTTTAATTGCAGATTCGTTAGACATGCTAGCGGATGCAATCGTCTATGCAATTGCACTATACGCGGTGGGAAAGTCAATCCAACATAAGGCTAATGCTGCTTTAGTGAGTGGCTATTTCCAACTGGGGTTAGGCGTGCTAATTCTAATGGATATTGCTAGAAGGCTGTATGGTGAAAGTGAGCCTCACTCTTGGTTTATGATTGGCGTAGGCATGGTTGCTTTAGTTGCAAATGTGATTTGTCTCATCCTTATTCGAAAGCACAACAACGATGAAGTACATATGAGAGCTAGCTGGATATTTTCAGCGAATGATGTAATTGCAAATCTTGGTGTCGTTATCGCAGGCATACTCGTTATGGTGCTGAAACAGCGTTGGCCTGATATCGTCATTGGTAGCATCATTTCAATGTTAATTCTTCGAGGCGCTTACCGAATACTAAGCGATGCTAAACAAGAATTAGCTGTTGCTGAGAAAACACGTTAAACACCAAATGAAGATAAACAATCAACCTTTGGTTGTTCAAAGTAAGGAAACATCAATGAATAGCAAATATCTAGAAAAAACCAAGATAGTAAATTTTGAACACTCTACAATTCAATCATTAATTTCTGAGCGTAATTGGCAAGAACTCGATGACTTCAACAAAATTGGTGCAGCCTACCAATTTGTTAAAGATGAAATATTATTTGGTTACAATGAGAGTGATGATATTTCAGCAAGCAGTGTTTTAGCCGATGGTTACGGACAATGCAATACCAAGGGTAACTTGCTGATGGCTTTGTTACGAGGATTAGGTATTCAATGTCGTTTTCACGGCTTTACTATTGAGCAGCGATTACAAAAAGGAGCTATTCCAACTTATGTATTTTGGTTAGCACCTAAATATATCATTCATAGTTGGATTGAAGTTTATTTCAAGGATCGTTGGATAAACTTAGAAGGCTTTATATTAGATGAACAATATTTAAGTTCACTACAGCACAAATTTAGTCAAATAAAAAACGAATTTTGTGGTTATGGTGTTGCAACAAAGTGTTTCTCTTCGCCAGATACAGATTGGCGTGGTCAAGATACCTATATACAAAAAGAAGGTATTCATGATAATTTTGGTGTTTATAATTCCCCTGATGAGTTTTATCTCGAAAAAGGAACTAACTTATCAGGAATCAAACGTTGGATGTATCAACGAGTGATCCGTCACTTTATCAATTTTAACGTAGTCAATGTAAGAAATTTAAAAGTTCTTGAGGTGGAAAATGCACAATCATAGCCATAGCCATTCGCATGGAAAAGACGACCGTATAGGTTGGACATTTTTCCTTAATGTTTCATTTACTATTATCGAATTTATTGGTGGTTGGCTAACCAACAGTACCGCTATTATGGCTGATGCTGTACATGACCTGGGTGACAGTTTATCTATAGGATTCGCTTGGATACTGAGTCGTTTCTCGGATAAAGAAGCATCCGATAGATTTAGCTATGGCTATCGTCGTCTTACCCTGTTTGGCGCATTAATTAACAGTATTGTATTAGTTATTGGTTCTGTCTGGGTGCTATTTGAAGCAATACCAAGATTATCTAATCCTGAAATGCCAATGGCTGAAGGAATGTTGGGTCTTGCATTACTTGGGGTTGCTGTTAATGGGTATGCAGTATTTAAACTAAAAGCGGGTAAAACGCTGAACGAAAAAGTACTTACGTGGCATTTGCTTGAAGACGTACTTGGCTGGGTTGCAGTCCTAATTGTTTCTATCGTGCTGCTTTTTGTAGATCTACCAATATTAGATCCTTTGCTTTCTATAGGCTTTACACTGTTTATATTGTTTAACGTTTTGAAAAACCTGAAAACAACATTGGCACTATTTCTTCAAGCTACACCTGATGAAGAAGTGCAGAATAATATTGAAAAAGCGATAAAGGCTATACCTGAAATTAATGGGATTCATCATATGCACTTTTGGTCATTAGACGGGGAAAGTCACGTATTAACTGCTCACCTAGAGTTAGCCCATAACTTTGAGGTTGATAAATTAATTAGGCTAAAACAACAAGTGGCTAAGGAACTTTCTTCTTATAATTTATCTCATACAACCATTGAGTTTGAGTTTCCTCAAGAAACTTGCCGTGACGAGCATGAAAAACATGCGCATGGCTAGTTTAGAAAACCTTTTTTTGATATTATAATTTTTCATATTTAAGTAGGTGTTTATTTTGAAATTCAATGTTGCGTTAAAAATACTATTAGTCGTTTCGATTGTTTTGCAATCGTTAACTGCTGTTGTATCCGCAACACCTGAGAATCACCAAATAGATATAGAGCACCTTCAAATTCAACATGATCATGCAGATGATCGAAATGTCTCAAATGATAATGTAGGTGATGAGCAGCATAATGAAAAAGATTGTCATCACTGCGGACATTGCAGTGGCAGCCACTTATCTTGGATTTTAGTCAGTAATTCAAATACCACGGGCAAACTAAACATTATCAATAAAACGCCTTATCAAATTGATCAAACAAGTACCTTTCTTGAAGCGATACTTCGTCCGCCCATTTCTTAATTAGATTAATTTTTAATGACCTATTTATCCTTTAATAATGGATAAAGGTTTCGTGTTTATTAATTTTAAAATTAAGAATTTTTATGTATATATATTTAAAAAATGCAGGTTTAGTCCTGTCTTTATGTATGGCTGTGAGTTTTTCAGTTGCCACTTATGCCAAACAGAAAAGTATTTCATGGCTAGATAGTCAAATAAATAAAGATCCCGAAGTTGTTGCGGCTAAAGAGTTACTTAATGCAAGTAATCATAGAGCCAAGAGCTTAACTAAAGCCGTATATAACCCAGAGCTTGAAGCAAGCTATGAAAAAGAGGGTGATTTTGATAATTATTCTATTGGTATCAGTCAAACGATTGATTTTTGGGATAAGCAATCAGCAAATAAAAGCATTGGTGAAATTGGTGTTTATGCAAACCAGCAACAATTGTTATCTCTACTCGATTCTAAAAAGGCTAACGCTTTAACTGCAATAGTTAATTGGCAAGCAGCAAAAAAGGTGGCTCAGTTACTTTCAGTAAGAGAAAATCAATTACAAACGCTCGTTGGAATTATTGAAGATAAGCGAAAAGCAGGACTTTTAGAGCCACTTGACGCTGAACTGGTTTATTTAAACTTGTCCCAAGTTTTCAGTGAAATATCTGAGTCGCAAATTGCTTTGAAAAATGCAGAGGTAAATGTTCAGGAGTTATTGCCTGATTGGACGCCTAATACTACCAATTTGTTTTCATTTACTTTTGGAGCAACAAACTATTCATTTAACTCTCAGTGGGTTGAGGAACATCCAAAAGTTAAACTCGCTAGAGCGCAATGGAAGATAAAACAATCTAAAGCTCAACTAACCACTATGGAATCTAAAGCCAATCCAACCATTGGAGTTAACGCAGGGAAAAGTGGAGATGAAGACTTGATTGGCGTGACTTTCTCAATGCCTTTAAATATCAGAAATAACTATTCAGATACTGTTAAAGCCGCTTATTCAGAAGCAATTGCAGCAGAGGCTAACTTTCGGTCGGTTTATCGAAAGCAGTCATTTGAAGCAAAAGCTAATTATGAATCGCTTATTGTCAGTAAAAAATATTATGAGCAATGGCAAAAACTGACAAAAGGCAGATTAGATAGCAGCGAAAACTTATTAAATAAGCGCTGGGAAGCTGGTGACATTAATACTTCTGACTACTTACTTGCATTAAATCAACGTGCGGAAGGGCTTCATGCAGGAATACGTTTGGAAAATCAATTCAAGCTTGCAGAAATATCCTTCATTTTAAGTATGGGTCAGTTATCCAAATTTGAGATTTGAGCGCTTTGTTTTTTCAGTAGCGAAAAACGAAATCTTAAATTTATTAAAAATATAGGTTACAAAAATGAATACAGTAATTAGTAAAAAATTTTTAGCCGTAGTAATTAGCTGCCTGTTAGTTGGGTTTACTACAAATCATGATGCTTTTGCACAGTCGTCAGATGGAACTGGTTCTGTCACAAACGTTTCGAAACAAGAAGAAAAAGAACATCAAGATGAGCATGAACACGAAAAGGGACATGAAGAAGATAAAGGTGACCATGACGAGCACGGCCATGAAGGTGGTAATAAAGAGGGAGAAGAAGGACATGAAGAAGGTATCACTATTGATCCAAAGAAGATGTCGCTTGCTAACATTAAAGTGGAAAGTGTTAAGCCTGAATATCAATTTAGCTCCGTATATGCACCTGGCGAAATAAAAGCTAATGGCTATAAAAGTTATGTGGTATCGCCACGTACAGAGTCAGTCATTATTAGTCGCCATGCAGCGCTTGGAGAGCATGTAGAAATAGGTCAGAAGTTAGTTACATTATTTAGTGAAGCAATGGCACAAGCACAGGCTGACTATTTAATCGCTTCAACCGAATGGCAACGTGTGAAAAAGCTGGGTAACAAGACGGTGAGTGAAAGTAGATTATTACAAGCAGAGACTACATACAATGCGAGTTACGGGAAGCTTATTGCTTTAGGGTTAACTGAAAAAGCAATAGATGGCATTTCTAACAAAGACATTAAAGCATTTGGACAATATACATTAATTGCTCAGCGTGAAGGGGTTGTACTTCAAGACGATTTTATCCAAGGGCAACGTGTTGATGCTGGTGATTCAGTAATGTTGTTAGCAGATGAAAAACAACTATGGGTTGAAGCAAAAGTTTCTCCAAATAAAAAGCTGAATTTATCAATTGATTCTCCTGCGGTACTTAAATTAGAAGGCCAGAGTTACAATGCCAAAGTTATCCAAGAAGCCCATACAATTGACCCTATTACTCGTACTCGAATTATTAGGTTAGGAGTAGATAATTCGGATGATAATCTTCATTCAGGCATGTTTGTAAAAGTTTACTTTCAGTTTGCCACAAAGCAGAAAGTGATGGCTGTGCCAGAAGAAGCATTGATCCGCAGCGCAGATGGTGATTGGACAGTATTTGTCGAAGACCACCCTGGAGAATTTAAAGCTGTAGAAATAGAACTAGGCCGAGCCTTAGGTGGTTTTAGAGAAATCATTGGCCTTGATAGTGGAACGCGAATTGTAACTAAAGGCGCATTTTTTGTTGCGTCTGAAATCGCTAAAGGCGGATTTGATCCGCACAACCACTAGGGAGCAAGACTATGTTTAATAAAATAATAGATTGGTCTGTTAATAATAGACTCCTGATTTTGATTGCGCTGTTTGCCACTATGGTTGGTGCAGTTATGGTGATCCCAAAATTAAATTTGGATGCCTTTCCTGATGTTACTAATGTTCAAGTTGCTGTAAATACTGAAGCGCCAGGACTGGCTGCTGAAGAAGTTGAACAACTCATTACGTACCCCATTGAAGCGGTAATGTATGCCCTACCTGATGTAGAACAAGTGCGCTCAATTTCTAAAACAGGCTTGTCTGGCGTTACGGTTGTTTTCAAAGAAGGCACCGACATTTACTTTGCAAGACAACTCGTATTTGAGCGTCTTCAAGCCGCAAAAGAACTGATACCAGAAGGTGTTGGGACACCCGAAATGGGACCAAACACCTCTGGGCTAGGCCAAGTATTTCAGTATCTTCTTATTTCAGATAAAGGTGCAGGTTATGATGCTATGGCACTCAGGAGTCTCAATGATTGGGTAGTAAAATTACTCGTTATGCCTGTCGATGGAGTCACTGATGTATTATCTTTTGGTGGTAATGTTAGGCAATACCAAGTCAATGTCGATCCATCTAAGCTCTTAGCATATGAACTAACGCAAGAAGACGTTGTTGGTGCCCTAGATAACAACAATGCGAATGTTGGCGGATGGTACATGAACCGTGGGCAAGAGCAGCTTGTGATTAGAGGCACAGGCTGGTTTGAGAGTGGTGAGGCTGGCATCAGTAATATCAAACAAGTTCCCGTTAAAACAGTAGATGGTACGGTTGTTACGGTTTCAGATATTGCTAAAGTTGAAATGGGCAGTGAAATTCGTCAAGGTGCTGTCACCATGACGCGCAAAACCGAAGACGGTAAAGTCGAAAATTTAGGCGAAGTTGTCTCTGGCATTGTCTTAAAACGCATGGGTTCAAATACTAAAGCCACCATTGATGGTATCAATGCAAGAATTCCATTAATTAATCAAGCATTGCCAAAAGGTGTTCGCTTTGAGCCTTTTTATGATCAGGCTGATTTGATTGAAAAAGCGGTAAATACAGTGGTTGATGCACTATTACTAGCATTTATTTTCATCTGTATTGTATTAGCACTATTTTTAATGAATTTACGTGCAACCTTCTTGGTATTAATATCTATTCCAATTTCAATTGGTATCGCGTTAATGATCATGGCTTGGTGGGGCATTTCTGCAAACCTTATGTCACTGGGTGGCATAGCGGTCGCTATTGGTATGCTTGTAGATGGCTCAGTGGTTATGGTTGAAAATATGTTTAAACATTTAAATAGACCTGACGCGACACATTCGAAATCGGTAAAGGAACGTGTTCCAACTTCTGACGCAGATCCGCACGATGTAGAACACGATGAGCACGGCATTAAATTACGTCTGCAAAATGCAGGTAAAGAAGTGGCTCGTCCCGTCTTTTTTGCTGCCTCGATTATTTTAGTCGTATTTGCGCCATTGTTCAGCTTTGAAGGGGTTGAAGCAAAGTTATTCCAACCTATGGCAATAAGCATCATCTTAGCCGTTGTATCTGCGATTGTGGTTGCGTTGTTTATCGTACCTGCACTGGCAACTTATTTATTTAAGTCAGGTGTAAAAGAGAGGGAAAGCTTTGTTCTTAGGCCATTAGACAAACTCTACAGAAAAGGGCTTACATTCGCACTAAAACGCACCAAGTTAGTCATTTCAGCCGCACTTATATTAGTTTTCTCTGCCTTTGCATTAGTTCCATTAATTGGTACTGAATTTGTACCTGAGTTAGAAGAAGGGACGATAAACTTAAGAGCAACGCTGGCACCTTCTTCCAGTTTAGATACCGCGCTCACTGTGGCACCAATTCTAGAAGAAAAACTAATGGCTTTTCCTGAAGTAACCTATGCATTAAGCCGAATTGGTCGAGCCGAAATAGGTGGAGATCCAGAGCCTGTGAATAACATAGAAATTTACATAGGGTTGAAGCCTGTTTCTGAGTGGACCAGTGCATCTAATCGATATGAACTTCAAGGGAAAATGGAGAGATCTTTAGAGGAGTTTCCTGGCTTACTACTAAACTTTTCTCAACCTATTGCGACTCGTGTTGATGAGTTACTATCTGGCGTAAAAGCTCAGTTGGCGATAAAGTTATTTGGCCCTGAGTTAGACGTTTTAGCAGCTAAAGGACAAGAGATCGAAGCGGCTATAAAGAGTGTTGATGGTGCAAGAGATGTTGCTCTTGAGCAAATTGCAGGTGAAGCGCAACTTGTCGTAAAACCTAATAGGCAAGAGCTATCGCGCTTTGGACTTTCAGTTGTTGATATAATGGAAGTTGTGCGAGATGGTATTGGAGGGGTTGAAGCTGGACAAATCATCAAAGGCAATGAACGTTATGATATTTACGTGCGTATTGAAGAAGAGTACCGACAAAATAAGGAAGCTATTTCAGATATTCGAATTCAGTCACCAACAGGCGCCTGGGTACGCTTAGGTGATGTTGCAACTGTTTCATTTGAATCAGGTCCTCCTCAAGTAAGGCGCGATGATGTTCAAAGGCGTGTCGTTATTCAAGCAAACGTTCAGAATAGAGATATGGGTAGTGTAGTAGCCGACATCAGAAAAGTTATTGCTGAGAAAGTTGACCTACCTTCAGGTTACTCGGTAGCAATAGGTGGCCAATTCGAAAGCCAGCAGCGTGCTCAAAGCAGACTAGCTATCGTTGTACCTCTATCTTTAGCGCTAATTGCATTGTTACTTTACTTTGCTTTTGGCTCTGTTGGTCAAGCTATGCTGATATTGGTCAACGTGCCGCTTGCTGTAATTGGCGGAGTTTTCTCCTTATATTTATCTGGACAATACTTGTCTGTACCAAGCTCCGTTGGCTTTATTACCTTATTTGGTGTAGCGGTATTGAATGGGGTCGTTATGGTAGAAAGTATCAACCAACGTATTAAAGACGGTCTAGAAGCATCTAAAGCCGTTTTTGAAGGCGCTACTTCAAGATTAAGACCTGTACTTATGACTGCTATAACATCAGCTTTAGGTTTGATACCGATGTTAATGTCTAATGGTGTTGGTGCAGAAATACAGCGCCCATTAGCGAGTGTTATTGTTGGCGGCTTGGTAACTGCAACACTGTTAACATTATTTGTTTTACCTGTTTTATATCGCTGGTTTTCAGAGAAAAAAATAAAAGAGCTATCCAGATAAAATTACTGTGAACTCTAACCCCACGCTAAAGTCACGTTTAGCGTGGGGTTATTGAGTAGATGAACGAAAAGAAAGATTAGATTTAACAATAAACTAATAGTCATGACTGCTTTGTCGGAATATTTGTCGTTAAACAGGCCAAAGCTAACTTCCGCTTTCGTATCTTTGCAGTCTTAATCTCTATGTGTCTCAAGGTCGGATTATGGCACAGACTGTGTGAAAACTCTGATCACCTTTTGGTCTAAGTATCTGCTGCTTATGATCGATTAATCTATACATTTAGTTCACTTAATATACTGATATTTATATAATAAGACTATTGATTCAGTCGAGGGTTGAGGCAATATGTCAAAGTTTATAAGCGGTGAAGATCGTAACCAATCAACGTTATTTCCAGAATCGTTGGAAGACTACGTCAGTGAAGATAATACGGTCAGAGTGATTGATGTTTTCATTGAGGAACTAAATCTAGCTGAATTGGAGTTTAAAGGGTTAACTTTAAAGTCCACAGGCCGCCCTAAGTATCATCCAGCCACATTATTAAAACTGTATCTTTATGGTTACCTCAACCGTATTCAATCATCCCGCCGATTAGAAACCGAATGCCAAC
>NZ_PNCN01000247.1:0-346 GCF_005886135.1 Pseudoalteromonas sp. S4741
CCCCAAAAGCCATTAACAGAACATATTCTACGCACGACCGAGCAAAAGCTCATGATAATAAACAGGCAGATTATGACTAAAAAACAAAAAAAAGCTTAGAATGAAGTAATTTAACAACCTACCACTTTTATTTTTTTTCTTTATGTATTTTAGGCAAGCATTTACAGGCAAGTCCAAGCACAGATACTGACTGCGAAGCTTTTGTTAAAAATTATGGACGATACTTAGAAAAAAAATTAAAAGTAAAAAAGATTCCTCGAGCAGCGCTTTCCATCTTCAACGCACAAGCTCGTGATAATATACATACTATGGCGCATACCAAAGTGCGCAGGGGGCAAAAAATTAA
>NZ_PNCN01000248.1:0-332 GCF_005886135.1 Pseudoalteromonas sp. S4741
GAGGATCATCCTCGCAAACCAGCTTGGGTTCGGGGCCTTGGGGTGCCATTCGCTCACCAACTAGCTAATCCCACTTGGGCCAATCTAAAGGCGAGAGCCGAAGCCCCCTTTGGTCCGTAGACATTATGCGGTATTAGCAGTCGTTTCCAACTGTTGTCCCCCACCTCAAGGCATGTTCCCAAGCATTACTCACCCGTCCGCCGCTCGTCATCTTCTAGCAAGCTAGAAATGTTACCGCTCGACTTGCATGTGTTAGGCCTGCCGCCAGCGTTCAATCTGAGCCATGATCAAACTCTTCAATTAAAAAGTTTTATGTCTTTCGCCAGAGCAAT
>NZ_PNCN01000249.1:0-247 GCF_005886135.1 Pseudoalteromonas sp. S4741
GTGGCACCTTCGAAATACTCGCCACTGCACAAACGTGGGTCCCGGTATCGCCAATAATTAATATGCGCGGTGGCTACAAAGTAGTCAGTAGTGCCATGCAAAGCGCAGATGAAATTAAACACCCAGTTGATATGCAAAAACACGTAGAAGAACTGGAAGAGCTATTTACCTCCACCGGCGTAAACACAAAACTGGTATATTTGCAGCCAATCAGCCAAAAAGCCTCAGACACTAAATTAGCCATTGA
>NZ_PNCN01000250.1:0-261 GCF_005886135.1 Pseudoalteromonas sp. S4741
CGCACACAAGCGGAATATGCATTTTAATATGCTCAACCACCAGCAATCTCCAAGCAAGCGGTTCGCCCTGCTCTGAAGAGAGTATTTCATAATCAAACGCTAGCTGAGTTAATTCGCCATGCTCATCGGAAAAGCTCACACTACCCGTAGCACCAACAAAGCGCTGGCTATACTGAACGCGACCAAGCCAACCATTAGTTAACCAATCTCCACATGGATAGGATGAATGTATAAACCCTGCAACACCTTACAGAGACACAC
>NZ_PNCN01000251.1:0-258 GCF_005886135.1 Pseudoalteromonas sp. S4741
GATGATAAAAACATTAACGGAATGTCTGTTGTGGCTTTATCGAAATTTTCCGAGAAAACCCATTGTTCGACGCGAAGCGGCGTCGATGGGTAGTTCACTCAAAATATTCTTTAACAACACTGTGTATTAGGCAATAAAAAAGCGCCACTGGGGCGATTTTGTAATTATATTTTAATCCGCAAAGGTCAACAGACCCTAAGCGGCAATGCCACTGTGGCGTAGTAGTGCGTCTACACTTGGCTCACGACCACGGAAGTT
>NZ_PNCN01000252.1:0-285 GCF_005886135.1 Pseudoalteromonas sp. S4741
CCACGAAGCGGCTCAACCTTACTGGAGCAGATGTTAGCAGGACACAGTCAATGGGCAACGCTTGGAGAAGACACCAGTATTACTAATAAGCTAGTCGCTTTTTTAGTACTAAAAAAAGGGTTACGCTACCCTCAATGCTTAACTAAGCTAACAACGCCTTTATTTAACCAAGCCAGAGCCATGTATTTACATAACTTAAGTTCTTCTGGGAGCAATTGCGCATTTGTGATCAATAAACTGCCTAGGAATTACCAAAACTTAGGGTTTATTTATATTTTATTCCCA
>NZ_PNCN01000253.1:0-229 GCF_005886135.1 Pseudoalteromonas sp. S4741
ACAAGTAGCCTCGGGTAGATTTGGTGTAACGCCCCATTATTTACGTAGCGCTGATGTTATTCAAATAAAAGTGGCACAAGGCGCTAAACCAGCGGAAGGCGGACAACAACCAGGTGAAACAGACCCTCCCTATATTGCCAAGCTTCGAAACTCGGTACCGCGAGTGACACTTATATCACCACCCCCCCATCACCATATTTATTCTATCGAAGCTTTAGCCCCCCTGATT
>NZ_PNCN01000254.1:0-268 GCF_005886135.1 Pseudoalteromonas sp. S4741
AAGCTGCAAGTGTCATTACTGGCACATCAATTAGCAGGCCTTTAAGTATTTTGTTAAGTTGCATTGAATAGATTCCTATATTGAGTAAACCACGAATTATTACTGTAAATATGGAGAACAAGCAGGTGCCTTTAATTGTCCATCAAGCACAGGTAAACGTGCTTTAAAACGACCGTGCATCGATAGTAGCGCAAGTAAATGTTTATTATTGTTGTCCGTGCTGTATATAATAATCGAGCCATTTGGCGCTATGCTCGGTTATAAGACT
>NZ_PNCN01000255.1:0-302 GCF_005886135.1 Pseudoalteromonas sp. S4741
CAGCACTAATAGTATTAAGAGGTTATGATATTTTCGAACCAATTTAGCATTAAAAACTAACTTAAATCTGCTGCTCTTAATTTATTAGCTCACAAGATAAATTTAGATTATCTTGATAAAGGTTTCTCTTTAGCCCCCTCATTATACTTGCATTCGCTTAATTAAGAGCTCTATTTTGAGGCAGGAAATACGGGTAGATAGCTAGGCAAAAAATTGGCTATTTAGTTGTTCTAATATTGAATTTTTTATGTACTTTAGCGACACTTTTAGCCCCGCAAAATTATTGATTATTTTTGCGTATT
>NZ_PNCN01000256.1:0-277 GCF_005886135.1 Pseudoalteromonas sp. S4741
AGTCATCAATAATCAGAATAATAAATCGTTGCTAATATTTTTTAATCAGGCTGTTTTCGAGGAGAAAAGCTTCTGTTAGTGTATTAGTTAGTGTGACTACAATAATACAAATATTACTCACAAAAACACGGGATTTGCTGTCGGTAATATTGCAGCGAAAGTAACTGCTCACCCGCGTTTTTAAACTTTTAGCTTTACCGACATAAATAACTTGGTTGTCATTATCGAGCATGCGATAAACGCCAGGATCACTCGATAATGTTTTTAATAACTGGGC
>NZ_PNCN01000026.1:0-48506 GCF_005886135.1 Pseudoalteromonas sp. S4741
GTTCAAGGTTCAAGGTTCAATAAGGATAGTATGATCAAACGCATCGCATGGGGAGTCGTGTTTTTATTTCTGAGTGTTTTAACACTGGGTTATGTATTTCGTATGCCTATAACTCAATGGGCTATAGCGCCAACTTTGAGCCAATCTGGCGTTGAACTACATTGTTTAGATTGGTCACTAAACTCAAATATTAGCTTAGACGTAAACCGATTATGTTTGACTTACCAAGGCCATCAAATTGAGCTTGGTGGAATTGTGGCTGATACAAAAAAAATAACTGTTGGCCGCGCTAATCTTCGTTTAAATGATAGCGAGAGTGTCTCAACAAGTAATAACTCCTTCAAAAAGCTGGCACTTAGTTTACCCAAAGAGCGGCCGAAAATTGATATCAAAAGATTGTTAATTACCCACCCACAACTTCATGATGAATTAGTGGTTAGCATTGGTGAAGAGAAGCTAAATACATTTGTGATTTCAGGTGATGCGATTGCAGAAGTAACAGTTAGCAATCATAAAATTACTGGTCACTTTAAGTTAGCAGATGGATTACTAACAAAGATAAAGCCGATACCCGCGCTTTCATTAAACAGTGGGCATGAGTTCACCTTTGATGGGTTATCCGTTGATATAAAATCAAACATAGATGCTGAGTTTACACAGCAGTTTAGTAAATGCCCAGTAACGCTAAAGGCTTTTGGTGATATGAATATTTACTATCACTTTAACGATAAAAAAGCCTTATTAAATACACAGCAATTAACCAGCTTGGTAACGTTTGATAGTGATTGTTTGACGCTTATAAGCAATCAATCACAGCGTGAATTTGTAGCCAAGCAGCTGCCGTTAAAATGGCAATTGATGCTTAGTGATACGGTAAAGTTTGAAAACGGACAACTTGTTATACCGTCAATGCTATTAAACACTAAAAATAGTGAAACGAAGCTCAGCCTGAAAAACCTAGCAATTAATATTCAGCAGCCGTTAGAGTATGCCAAAGGCAATATTAAGTTATTGTTTATCAGTGAAGACGTTGAGCATATAGAAATAGATGCAGCTTTAAATAACTTGGCTGTGAATGGCAACTACCAATTAAAAGTTGATGAGCTGCCTGGTTTTTTACCCGCATCAGCTAAAAAGGTAGCAAGCACAGGTCAATTTAAAATAGCGGATGTTTTACAACATAAAAAAAATGCGAAAATAACCAGCGAGATTGCTTTTGCTGAGCTTAGTTTTGATAAATTAACAGTAAAGGGCTACAAGGCACAGTTTACGACTGAGATTGACGATAAACAAAATATCAATGCAAGCTTGGATAGCCAATTACGCTCAGTGGCTTATGAGCAATACCAAGTGCGCGGTGTAAATAATCAATTATCAGCATCTTCTAGTTTGGCTGTTGGCGAATTATTTGTCGATTTAAACAGTGAAACTAAACTTACCCAACTTAACAGTGCTCTTTTAAACCTAAGTAATATTCGCATAAGCTCCAAAGGCCTGCAAAGTCGGGCGCTTCAAGCCTCACATCATGTATTTATTGATGGTGTTGAGTTGGTAGCCAGTCACCACATATCTGCTGTGGAACACCCATTTGAGATAACAGTTGCAGATCAAGCTGTGACTAAACTTAACCCTGTTTTACAGCAGTTTGAACCATTAGCCACGCTGACCGACGGTAGCTTTAATGGGGTTGTTCGCGGAGATGTTAATTTACAGCAGGCTGAGTTTGCATTTCAAGTAGAACAGGTAAGTGGCTTATACAACGATTATTTAGCTACGCATTTTAGCAGTCGCTTAACGGGTTCTTATGATTCAGGGCAGCTTAATGTGGCTCCTACTACATTTGAATTAAATGAGTTACGAGCAGGTGCTGTTGTGAGTAACATTGTCGGTAATTTTAGTGTTGAGAACTCTATTGCTCGCGCTGAAAAAATAACTGCTGATGTACTTGGTGGTCGTTTTGCTTTGGATAGCTACAAAGTGACTGAAAAAGCGCAGCAGTCTTTGGTCACATTTGAAAATATTGATGCGAGTAAACTTATTACCTTAGATGATAAATCGGGCATAACACTAACTGGTCGAGTGAATGGCCGCTTACCCGTTTACTTTGATCAACAAGGTATTTCGGTAAAATCTGGTGAATTATCTAACCAAGGAACAGGTAAACTAGTTATTACTGACAATGCAGCTTTTGATGCAGTTAAAGCTCAGCAACAAGAACTGGGCCCGATTTTAAGCTTGTTGGAAGATTTAGACATTCAGAGCTTAAACAGTAGTGTTGACTTAAAGCCTGACGGTTGGCTTTATTTAGGTGTAAACTTAAAGGGATACAATAAGGAACAGGCGCAGCAAGTTAACTTTAATTACAACCATGAAGAAAATGTTTTTACACTCTTAAGAGCATTGCGCTTAAGTGATGAAATTACTCAAAAAGTTGAACAAGAGTATTCAACAAAAGGAACTAAAAATGACTAAATGGCTGATAATACTTACAGCACTGGGGTTGCTTAGTGCATGTACGCACCGCGTTGAAGTGGCAGCGAAAGAGCCAATCACTATTAATTTAAATGTTAAGGTTGATCATGAAATTCGTGTCAAAGTAGATAAAGAGCTCGATAATTTATTTAGCGATGACAGTGAGTTATTTTAAGGAGCTAGAATATGAATATTAAAAATAAATTAAATATAGTAACCCTAATCAGTGCCGTTTGTATGTCATTTTCAGTTTGGGCTATGAGTTTAGATGAAGCTAAAAGCCAAGGCTTAGTTGGTGAAAACAGCTCAGGCTACCTTGGATTAGTTGTACAAAATACAGAAGCAAAAGCGGTTGTTGATGACGTTAACGAAAAACGTAAGGCACAGTACTTAAAATTAGCTAAAAAGAATAACTTGTCACTTGCACAAGTTGAGGCATTGGCAGCAGCAAAAACAATCGAAAAAACGCAAAGCGGCCATTATATTGAAGTAAATGGTAGCTGGGTCAAAAAATAAAGTTAATGGGTCAACTAAAGGTATTAAAAGCCGAGCTTATACGCTCGGTTTTTTACAGTTTTCTAATAATTGTTGCCAAAAATCAATGCCTTTTCGGCGTGCTAAGTTTATATTATGCTCAGGAATAGACTCAGGTTCGTCATAGTTTTCAAGTGCTTCACTCATACTTGCTTCACGAATTAGGTGCAAGGTAGGAAACGGTGCTCTATTTGTGTAGTTGGCCGGATCGGTTTCATCGCTATCGGCAAATACATAATCAGGGTGAAAATTTGCAATTTGATATTTACCTTCAAAGCCTTGTGCAACCAATAGCGCATTTGCTAAATCGACTAAATCTAAAAAGTCTTCAAAGTCACTAAAACCGTTATCGAACATGATTAGCGTGGTTTCTCGTTCGCGCTCGCGGTCAAGCTCGATACATTGCTCAAGCATATCCATTACAGCATCATCGATAGTATTGGCGTTACTTACAATGTAATGAATACAGTTGTTTTCGACTTCTTTACGGGCAAACGGGCAAAAGTTATATTTTACAATAACGGATGAAACCCATTCTCGGGTTTGGCTAATAGCTATGTTAGTCACTGTTTTAGCTCTAAGTATTGATTAATAATAGTGAGTGTTTTTTTTATGGCGCCTTGGTTTTTAGCAACACATTGCGCAGCTTTTGTGCCGAGCGTTTGGCATGCCTTTTTATTTTGGCTAAAGGTAATGAGTTGTTGTGCCAGTTCATCTGCATTTTCTACCACGCATGCCCCTTTGAGCTTTGTTAACTCAGGATAGACATGATCAAAGTTATACGTGTGAGGGCCTGTTATTACACCGACCGAAAATGCGGCTGACTCAAGCGGGTTATGACCACCACGACGAATCAAACTACCGCCAATATAACTAACACTAGCCGCGCCGTATAAACACTGTAATTCACCTAGCGTATCGGCAAGTAAAACGTGTTCGTTTTGGTAATTATTTTGGCTACGACGACTAAAGCTTAAAGTACTTTGTGTGAGTAGTTCAGCCACTTTATCAAATTGCTCGGGGTGTCGCGGGGCAATAATCAATAAAGCATCAGGCTGCTTTTTTAACAACTGCTGGTGGGCATCGAGTATTAATTCATGCTCTATAGGGTGAGTAGAACCTGCGACCCATATAAAGCGTTCTGCTTTTTTATAATATTGCTTTAAAGAGGCTACTTTATCGAGTTGTGTAGTGGTTGGGGTAATATCAAATTTTATTGATCCCGTTACATGGCTTTTTTCAGCAGGTAGCCCTAATTCAATAAAGCGATTTGCATCGGTTTTGTCGTGACTTGCAAGTGCGGTAATTGATTGCATGATACTGCGAGTTAGCTGGGCCACTTTTTCGTAGCCTTGCTGAGACTTTTCAGATAGTCGTGCATTAACTACCAATACAGGTATATTTTGTTTGTGCGCATTAGCCATTAAGTTCGGCCATAGTTCAGTTTCTAAAATACAGAGTAATTGCGGTTTTACTCGTTTTAAAAAGCGAGTGGTGGCCATTGGAAAATCAATGGGTAAATAACTAACAGCAACGCTTTGTTTAAATTGTGCGGTAACTTGCTCTCGTCCTGTTGGAGTATTGCAGGTAATTAAAATATTTAACTGCGGTTGTTCATGTTGTAGGGCTTTAATTAAAGGGGTTGCAGCTAACACCTCGCCCACAGAAGCACAATGAAATACAACTGGTTTGTTGTTTGAAAATAAAGCGCGGCTTATGAAGCCAAAACGTTCCTTAAAGTGAGCGCGATATCCTGCGTTTTTTTTACCTCTTAGTACATATAAGTAAAATACAATCAGTGGGCTAATAATAATTAATGCGAGTGAATAAAAAATGCGTGCCATACTGTTGCTTTGTATAAATGAAAGTGGCGCTAGTTTAGCGTGAAATCGTTTTTTTCTAAATACACAAATATAAAATAGCAACTTGAAAAAGGTAACAACGATAAAAACCTTCTTTATCTGAATAATAACTTTCTACCCGTACTTTAATTTAGTTATATAGAGGTGATTTGGCTATAAAATTATGGAATAATGAAATTAATTTTTCCTGCCATTTCAGTTCCAAGAGGAATATCTCATGTCAATTATAGATTCAGTGGCAACTAGCTACCTAGAAAGTTTAAATCGTCACCAAGTATTGTTCGAAACCATGGAGGCGTATCATCAAGAGGTAATGCAGTTGTTAGAAGCATGTCATAGTGCTTTACAGGCTGGTGGTAAGGTTGTTTGGTTTGGTAATGGCGGCAGTGCGGCTGATGCTCAGCATTTGGCTGCAGAGTTTGTGGTACGTTATAAGTTAGAGCGAGGACCGTTAGCGTCTATTGCTCTCACCACAGACACCTCTATTTTAACAGCGCACAGTAATGACTATCATTTTGACACAGTATTTGAACGCCAAGTTCAGGCGCTATGTAAACCTGAAGATATCGTAATTGGCTTAACTACATCGGGCACCAGTAATAATATTAATTTAGCGTTAGAAGCCGCTAATAAAATAGGAGCATTCACTGTTGCATTTACAGGTCGCGATGGAGGTAAAGTAAAAGACATCGCCAAGTTACCTATTATTATTAAAAATGATGAAACAGCCCGTATTCAAGAGGCGCACATGTTTATTGGCCATTGGCTGTGTGAAGCCATGGATATGGTTGTTGCGGAGCAGCAGTAATGGATTTATCGCTATTAAAAAACTTATCAGCAGCGCGTATTTTAGTGGTTGGTGACGTTATGCTCGACCGCTACTGGTATGGTGATTCTGGCCGTATTTCGCCGGAGGCACCAGTACCCGTTGTAAAAGTCAGTAAATTTGAAGACAAAGCCGGTGGTGCCGCCAATGTGGCTAAAAATATAGCCCGACTAGATGGCAAAGTGGGTTTACTTGGCCTAATTGGCGAGGATGAAAGCGGACAAATTTTAGAAAACATTCTAGAGGGTGAAAAAATAAATTCACAGCTTGTGAGTGTATGCGATTTGCCGACTATTTCTAAAATGCGGGTGATCAGTCGTCATCAACAAGTTGTGCGTTTAGATTTAGAAGAAACTTTTAACGAATCACATAGCCAGCTTTTATTAAATCGATTAGAGCTGGTGCTGAGTGATTACGACTTTATTGTATTTTCTGATTACAACAAGGGCTCACTCGCGCTAATCCAAAAAATGATTTCGGTTGCTAAAGATGCAGGTAAAACCGTGCTTGTTGACCCTAAATCATCTGATTTAGAGTTGTACCGTGGAGCTGATTACATAACCCCTAATTTAAATGAGTTTAAATTAGCGGGTGGTCAGGTTGGTTCAGAAGAGTTGCTTGCTAGCAGCGCGCGTACCCTGATTAGTGATGCGGGTATTAACGCCATGCTACTAACACGCTCAGAACAAGGTATGTCGCTAATTGATGCAACGCAAAAGCATGACTTTGCAGCGCAACAACTCGAAGTAAGTGATGTAACCGGTGCGGGCGATACTGTTATTGCTACATTAGCTGTAATGCTAGGTGCGGGTATGACCGCCAAAGATGCAGTCGAAATTGCTAATTTAGCTGCCGGTATTGCAGTAAGTAAATTGGGAGCGGCTACGGTTTCTCCAGAAGAGTTAAGCCGAAAACTGGGGCTATACTTACAAGCCACTGGCGAGCATTATCAAACCCCATTTGATGATGTATTACAACATATTGAATTTGCAAAGCAAAATGGAGAAACCATTGTATTTACTAATGGTTGTTTTGATATTTTGCATGCAGGCCATGTGCGCTATTTAGCGCAAGCTAAAGCGCGTGGTGATAGATTAGTGGTTGGTTTAAATAACGATGAATCCATTGCCCGTTTAAAAGGTCCTGAGCGCCCAATTAACCCATTAGATGAGCGTGCTATGGTTTTAAGTGCATTAGCCTCAGTTGATTGGGTTATTCCGTTTGGCAGTGAGGATGAAAATGACACACCAGCAAAGCTAATTGAGCAAATTAGCCCAGATATTCTTGTTAAAGGCGGTGATTACACTGTTGAGCAAATTGCTGGTGCCGAGCATGTGTTGCGTCATGGCGGAAAAGTAGAAGTGCTTGAGTTTTTAGATGGTTGCTCTACATCAAAAGTGATTAGCAAAATAAAAAGCTAGCTAGTTAGTGAAATAAAAAAGGGGGATAAACTTTGGTTTATCCCCCTTTTTTTAATACTTGCAAAACTAAAAGTTATATTCGAACTTTGCAAATGCAGACGTATCGTTTTCTGCTCCATCGTTATTAGAGGCAAGTCCGCCAAGGGTTAAGCGCCCCCCCATGGCAAGCATTCTGTAACGTACTTCAAGCTGTTTAGAGCTAAATGCTGTTTTGGTAATCGAGTTACCTAAGTCTGGGTTATTTGGGGATCTATCACGGTTGTCGCTGTTGTAGTCTACATCACGTAATTTTACTTGCCAGTCAGTTCCGCTTGAGAGTTGCCCAAGTACGGTTAATACCAGTGATTGCGCATCATTATCATAGGTAGAGCCGATAGGGCGACCATGGTAACGATACCCTGAATTATAAATACTGTGCTCATAGAAGCAGTTTTCAGTTGCTGATGTGGCAGAACACGCTACGCCGGTATCAGTGTATTCTAGGTTAAATAAAATATTCTGATTATAAATGCGAGTCGTGGTTTGTATTCCACCAAGATAACCTCTGTCTACTGGCTTAATACCGCCACTGGTATCTTCACCAATCGTGCTTGCATATACCGCATAAGGTTGATCAAACAAAGTGTCCGACCAACGAATATCAAAACCCGCGAGTTGATTACCTAAACGAGTAATGAGCTCGCCATCGCAATCATTAGTGCCATCAACACATTCACCTCCGCCGGTTATTAAATCAAAAAAGTCGCCTGCTGAACTGGGTTGTCCCTTGCCAGCCCATTGTGCTGACCAACTAAAGCCAATTTCTAATTGTTGAATTGGACGAAGATTTAAACGAGTACTCCATAATAATGCATCAGGTACAACTCGGGTTGATTCAAGCTTAGCCATTTGTGCAGTAAAGCTCCACTGACCAATCCAGCTAAGCCAAGGTGTTTCGAACGCGCTACTTTGTTCTCTGCTGAGACTTATTGCGGGAAGTGGCTTTGAATTACCAGACATAATTAAGCTGTTATCAACACCCGGCCCCCAAAATTGCTCAACGGCACCCGCTCTTACAATCCAATTACCCATACGATATGCTAAATAGCTGTCATCTAGAGAGGTATCATTGCAGTCAGTTAGTGCTTGCTCGTTTTGAGCTATATCATCAGTTGTTTTACCGTCGACTAAGCAGTTTTTGCCATCATTACGATGATTAATCGCTATTTTAGCTGCAAAGTTATGTCCTAAATAAGCGTAGGCAGCAGTTAACTCTGATTCTTGGCTATTGGTGGCACCAAAGCTAGTGGCTACAAGAGGATCTGAGCTGGCAAATGCCGAAAGCTGTACACTATGCGAACCGCTATTTTCTGACTTATAACGATGTTTTACACGTAATAACGCATCTTGCAGTTGAGGGGGTAATTGTTCTAACGAAGTATTGTTAACATCATTAATAAAGCTTTTCCACATTAATGGATATGTTGTTACTGGCGCTAAAATTATACCTGCATCGGCAAGCTGTTGTATATCTGCTCTAAGAGCATAGTCGTCAGGCTTTACCCAAGGTTCAGCATTTACGGTTGTCGTTACGGCACAAAAAAGCGAAGAAAGTATAAAAATTTTGTTTCGCAAAGCTCAGATCCTTATGATTGAAATTGCCGACAAGTTTAGCAATCTACGCTCTTTATTGCAGTAATTAAATCAGCCAAGATAAATTTAAAATACCACTATAGATTAAAACATTGTAGCTCTATCGGAAAAATGATCTCGTTGATATACTCGTTGCAAAGAAAAAAAAGAGATAGTAATGAGCAACAAACGACTTTTATTTATTCCCGTGTCATCGCCCGAAGGTATTGGTGAATATATGCGCTCGTTACAGCTAGCTAATACCCTTACCTCGGAGTATGACAATTCGTTAGATATTCATTTCATTTTAAATAAGCACACGGCTTATGCTAAAAACTGCCCATTTCCTACCTTATTGTTAAATCAATCGGCAACAAAAGAAAATACGCATGTATGTCAGTTCATTGAACAATACAAACCAGATATGGTGCTATTTGATTGCGCAGGACGAGCCGAACAAATGAAAGCGGCAAAAAAAGTGGGTGCTAAAGTTGTTTTTATTTCACAGCATGCAAAAAAGCGAGCAAAAGGTTTAAAGCTTAATAGAGCGGGCCTTATTGATACTCATTGGGTTGTTCAGCCTGATTACTGTATTGACCCTCTTTCGTGGTATGAAAAGCTAAAATTGAGCATGCTGCCCCTGGCTTACCCTGCTAATGTTGGGCCGTTTACAGTGTTTGCATCAGCACAGCAAAAATCCGATGCACTAACCCGTTATCACTTGAAAGAGAAAGAATTCTTTATTGTTAACGCGGGCTCTGGTGGGCATACAGTTAATGGCGTGAATTGCGCAGATTTATATTTTCAAGCAGGGCTTATTATTGCTAAGCAAACAGGCTTAAAAGGTGTAGTGGTATTTGGTCCTAATTACACTAAATCGTTACCTAAAAGCGATGAGTTAATTTGTTTGCCAAGCCAAGGGGGAGCTGAATTTTTAGCCTTACTAAGTCAGGCCAAGGTTGCATTATTAAGCGCGGGTGATACTTTACTCCAAGCTATTGCCTTGCAAACCCCCACAATTGCGTGTGCTATTTCAAAAGATCAAGGTGAGCGTCTTACCCGTTGTACTCGCACTGAAGTGGCTTATCAGGCACAGCTTGATATTGTTGATATAAGTGAAAAAGTGCAAACGTTACTTACAGAGTCTCGTTATAAATATATTATTGATAAGTATTCTACTTTAGAAACAATCCACAGTTTTGACATTATTACACAAGGTTTGAAAAACATGTTGTTTAATAAGACTCATTAGTTATTAATAATTTAGTTTTTAGGAGCTTGATTTAACAAGTTTTTTAGAATTCGAGCTTTTGGTTGTATTGATTGCGTAATGTTTGCCAATCGTTTTGCTGCCAATGAAAGTGGCTATTGCGGCTTTGCTCTTTTAAAAAGGAGCGTTGTAAGCGAGACATGTTGCTTTGTTGCCATTTTTTATTGGGCACTTTTATTTCGCCACGGTCAAAGTCGATAATATAAACGTCGCCAGAGTCATCAAATAAAATATTATTAATATTTAAATCAGCGTGATACACCCCTTTATTATGAAACTGGGCAATGGTTTGTGCTACTTTTTTTATCTCAATATCACTTAAGGGGCGCTCAATCAGAACATCTAATACACTTTTAGCGCCGCTTACTGCTTCAGTAATAATATCACCTCGGTAAATAAAACTATGTCGGCTCACTTTAGCTGCAATGGGCTTTGGTACATTTAAACCTAACTCTATTAATTGCGTCATTAAGCTAAATTCTTGATAAACACGCGTATGCTTTAGTCCCCAATATAAATATTGGTCACTAAGTAGCTTGCCTATGAGGCCGCCACGCCAATAATGGCGCAATACAGCCGTTAAATCTGCGTGTTTAAAAAACCAAGCAGTTGCACGCCCCTTTTTAGCGCCAACAATTTTTTGCTGTTGCTGCCAGAAGTCGGGGTTAAACCAATCTAACTCTATTTCGGTGCTATATTGAGGATGGCTCAAAATGACATGGTTATTTTTGACGTGTTGATTAAACATAGCTCATAGGATTCGCTTTAATATGTGCACATATTAACGTGTTTTAAGTCTAAGGATAAGTACTTGCAATGACGCGATTATAATTTAAGATCGGGTTTAACTATTTTACTCCCAAGGAAACGTGTGACTTCAGCGCCTACTTACACATCAATTTGTATTTTACGTCTTTCTGCTATTGGTGATGTATGCCATGCAGTGAGTGCGGTACAAGCAATTCAAAAAGCGCATCCAAATGCTAAGATCACTTGGGTGATAGGGAAGGTCGAGGCGATGCTGTTAGCTGACTTACCAGGCGTTGAGCTTGTTGTATTTGATAAAAAACAAGGTAAGGCGGCACTAAAACAGTTAAAGCAAACCTTTAAAGGGCAGTGTTTTGACGTACTGCTTAACATGCAAGTGGCTTTAAGAGCTGGTTTTGTCGCTCGCTGTATTCCTGCCAAAGTTAAAATTGGTTTTGATTGGGCTCGTTCAAAAGAGCTGCATAGTTTATTTATTAATAAACGTATTAAAGCCCAATCTCAGGCGCATGTTTTAGAGGGTTTTAAAGGCTTTGCTCAAGCGATTGGTGTTGATGATTATGTCCCTGTTTGGAATATGCCCTACACCGACAAAGATCAAGCTAAAGCTGATGAGCTGTTAGGTGACGATTATTTATCAACTAAGCTATTTGTTATTTCGCCAGCAGCAAGTAAAGCACAGCGTAACTGGTTAGCCGAACGCTATGCTGCGCTTGCGGATTATGCCAATTCGCAAGGTTTTAAAGTGGTGCTAACCGGTGGGCCTACTGAGCTGGAAATTAATTTAGCAAATAACATCATTAAACACAGTGATTCACCCATTCTGAACTTGGTGGGTAAAACAAAACTCAAAGAATTATTGTGCGTACTTAAGCGTGCAGACTTAGTACTGGCACCTGACACAGGCCCAGCTCATATGGCGGTGACCGTGGGCACACCGGTTATTGGCTTATATGCGCATTCAAACCCAGCGCGAACGGGGCCCTATTTATACCAAGATTACGTGGTTGAGGTTTATCACCAAAACTTATTAAAGCAAACTGGTAAAACCGCCGAGCAATTACCTTGGGGCACTCGGGTTAAGGGCGATGATTTAATGAGTCAAATAACTACGGATGCAGTAAAAGAAATGTTTGACCATGTTGTTAAAAAAGAGTCGTTATTATGAATGATAAACACACAAATAAGGCGCTTTTTTTAGACCGCGATGGTGTAGTAAATGTTGATCATGGCTATGTATTTAAAAGCGAAGAGTTTGAATTTATAGATGGTGTGTTTTCAACGTGTAAAGTATTTTATGACGCGGGCTATAAGATAATTGTTGTAACCAACCAATCAGGTATTGGTCGAGGTTATTACTCAGAAGCTGATTTTTTTGCCCTTAACACATGGATGAAAGCGCAGTTTAGTCATCATCAAATTGAAATTACTGATGTTTATTTTTGTCCTCATCATCCTAAAAATGCATTACCAGATTATTTAAAAGAGTGCGATTGCAGAAAGCCAGCGCCAGGAATGTTACTGCAAGGAATAAAAGATCATCATATTGACCCTGCACTTAGTGTGATGGTGGGGGACAAACGAGGTGATATGCAAGCTGCTATAAGCGCCAATATACGGACTAAAATATTGGTACGTTCTGGGAAAACAGTTGATGAGCAAGCCGTAAAGTCTGCTGACTATGTTTGTGATTCAATCAAGGAGCTTCCTGTTCTGCTTGCTGGTCTGATTTAGTGCATACCTCATGCCCGTAAACTGGCAGCTTTTCCTGCCAGTTAGCTAATTTACGACGAATGACAAACAGTGCAATTTGGCGCTTAAACTTTTACAATACTCGCATTATAAATAGCAGCAACGTGTCTGCTGTTTAACCCGTTCAACCAAATGGAGATCACAGATGAGAGCATCTGCTTTTTTTAGCCAATTACAACAGCAAATCGAAGACGTTAAAGCGGAAGGTTTGTACAAAAATGAACGTGTTATCACTTCACAGCAGCAAGCTCAAATTGAAGTGGCATCAGGTGATAAGGTTATTAACTTTTGTGCTAACAACTACTTAGGTTTAGCTAATAGCCCAGAGCTAATTGCAGCTGCCCAACAAGGCTTAGATGACCATGGTTTTGGTGTTGCGTCTGTGCGTTTTATTTGTGGTACCCAAGATATTCATAAAACGCTTGAGAAAAAAATCAGTCAATTTTTAGAAACTGAAGACACCATTTTGTATTCATCATGTTTTGATGCGAATACGGGCTTGTTTGAAACTATTCTAGGTGCAGACGATGCGATTATTTCTGATTCATTAAATCATGCTTCTATTATTGATGGTGTACGTTTATGTAAAGCAAAGCGTTTCCGTTATGCAAATAATGATATGGCAGATTTAGAAAAGCAATTAATTGCAGCCGATGAAGCTGGAGCTAAAACTAAACTAATTGCTACTGATGGCGTGTTCTCAATGGATGGCGTTATTTGTAATTTAGAAGCCGTGTGTGATTTAGCCGATAAATATGACGCGCTTGTTATGGTTGATGACTCACATGCCGTTGGTTTTGTTGGCGAAAATGGTAAAGGTACACCTGAGTACTGTAATGTACTCGACCGTGTCGATATTATTACCGGTACCTTAGGTAAAGCGCTTGGTGGAGCTTCTGGTGGTTACACTTCAGGTAAAAAAGAAATTGTTGAGTGGCTTCGTCAGCGTTCACGTCCATACTTATTCTCAAATTCATTGGCGCCTTCAATCGTAACGGCGTCAATCAAAGTGTTAGAAATGCTTGAAAATGGCGGTGAGCTTCGCGCTAAGCTATGGTCAAACGCTAAATACTTCCGCGAGCAGATGGAAGCGGCAGGCTTTACTTGTGCAGGTAAAGATCATGCGATTATTCCTGTGATGCTGGGAGACGCCAAAGTAGCGTCACTTATGGCTGATAAGCTTTTGGCCGAAGGGATTTATGTAACTGGCTTTTCATTCCCTGTTGTACCAAAAGGTCAGGCACGTATTCGTACCCAAATTTCTGCAGCGCATAGCAAGGAACAGCTTGATACAGCCATTGCAGCCTTTACCCGTATTGGTAAAGAGATTGGTGTTATTTAATTTTCTTGTTAAATCGCGGCTAAAGTCGCGATTTTTTAATTGAGTGTGGATTATGAAAGCATTATCAAAGTTAAAAGCAGAGCCGGGCATTTGGATGACAGATGCGCCAAAGCCTGAAGTGGGTCATAACGATCTGTTAATTAAAATTCGTAAAACAGCCATTTGTGGTACCGATGTTCATATTTATAAGTGGGATGAGTGGGCACAAAACACTATTCCTACGCCTATGGTGGTTGGCCACGAATACGTGGGTGAAGTAATTGACATGGGCCAAGAAGTTCGCGGTTTTGAAGTTGGCGACCGTGTTTCGGGTGAAGGTCATATAACCTGTGGTCATTGTCGTAACTGTCGTGCTGGACGCGTTCACTTATGCCGTAATACAACCGGTGTGGGTGTTAATCGCGAAGGTGCATTTGCTGAGTACTTAGTGATCCCAGCATTTAATGCATTTAAAATTCCAGATAACATTAGCGATGAACTTGCCTCTATTTTTGACCCGTTTGGTAATGCAGTACACACGGCTTTATCGTTTGATTTAGTGGGTGAAGATGTATTAATCACCGGTGCAGGCCCTATTGGTATTATGGCTGCAGCTGTAGCTAAACATGTAGGTGCACGTCATGTGGTTATTACCGACGTAAATGAATACCGCCTAGACTTATCGCGTAAAATGGGCGCAACGCGTGCTGTAAACGTTGCAAATGAAAAGCTTGAAGATGTAGCTAAAGATCTAGGTATGACCGAAGGCTTTGATATTGGCTTAGAGATGTCAGGTGTTCCTAGTGCATTTAATGCCATGTTAAATAACATGAATCATGGCGGCAAAATTGCCATGTTAGGTATTCCACCTTCAGATATGGCGGTCGATTGGAATCAAGTAATTTTTAAAGGCTTAGTGATCAAAGGTATTTACGGTCGTGAGATGTTTGAAACTTGGTACAAAATGGCCAGCTTGATTCAATCAGGACTTGATTTAAAACCAATTATTACTCATCAGTATTCAATTGATGACTTCCAAGCTGGCTTTGATATGATGATTTCAGGCCAATCGGGTAAAGTAATTCTTAACTGGGATTAATTATCCCCTTGTTAAGAGAATTAAAGGCGGCATTTGTCGCCTTTTTTGTAATTATAAGAGAGTACTATGGCATTTAAACATATATCAATCGCACAAACCCTCAAACTACTAGACAAAGAGGATGTAGTGATTGCCGATATTCGCGATCCTAATTCGTATCAGGCAGGGCACATTCCAGGTTCTGAAGCACTTTCAAATGCAAATATCGCCCAATTTATGATGGAAAAAGAGTTTGACCAGCCGATTATTATTGTTTGTTATCACGGCATGAGTTCACAAGGTGCTGCCAGCTACTTAGTAGAGCAAGGCTTTGAAGATGTTTACAGCATGGATGGTGGTTTTACTGCATGGGAAGCCGCTTACAAGGATAAAGTAGCACGATGATAGAGCTAGGCAGTCTAACTAACCCCCGTGCTGCACAGGGCTTTATAGATTACCTAAAAAGCCAAGGGCTTTCAGGGCAAATTCGTACTGAGGATGGCCATACGCTTGTTATTAGTGTGGCACCTGAAGACTTTCATGCAGTGCAGCCTTTATGGAACGAATTTGCTAAAAACCCTAATCATGAACGTTATCAACAAGCATCATGGCAAGTAGGTACTACGCAGTCACCGTTAAAGTATCAAGGGCAGTCGCTTAATTTAGTTGCCCGTTTTAAAGCCTTAAGCTGGCTTAATCAAGGTATTAGTATTCTCAGTATCGTTGTTTATGTTGCCTTTTTATTTGGTGCGTTTGAGCCTATTTATATGGCGTTGCAGTTCAATCCTGCGTCACCACTTACCTGGTTAACACCTGCTATTGTGCATTTTAGCGCTATGCATATTGTGTTTAACTTAATCTGGTGGGTATCGCTGGGTGATAACATTGAAAAGCAATGTGGTAAATCGAGTCTAATCGGACTTTTTTTAGTTACCGCTTTAATAAGTAATTGGGCACAGTACTTAATGGTCGGTCCTAACTTTGGTGGGCTTAGCGGTGTTGTATATGGGTTGTTAGGCTTTTGTTGGATTTACAGCACCCTTAACCCTAAACAGCCTGCACTGGTTACAACCGCAATTGTTGGATTTATGCTGGTATGGTTAGTACTTGGTTTTGCAGATGTATTATTTGTTGGAATGGCTAATTGGGCACACTTAGGTGGGCTCGTTAGCGGTATGGCTTTTGCCTATACCGCTCAGCTTTTTAAAACAAAAAGTGCCTAATGATATAAATATTTAGTAAATAACAGGTCTCGGATTATTTCTTGGCCTGTTTCTTCCTTAAGTAAGCTTTTTAGTTTTTCTGCGCTTTTAAGGCGTATTTGCTCGCGTCCTGTTAAAGACTTTATTTTGTTTTCATGCTCTTTAGATAATATCTCAACTAACGCATCACGAAGTAACGGCGTGTGGTGTTCCACGATTGCAATATCTGATGTTTTATTTAGCATTAAATCTACCGTGACGCGAACGTAACCCATTTTTTTACTCGATGGACCAATGTAATTAGTAATAATGTCTGGCTCAAACCCAAAATAACCCACAGTAGACTCAGCACGTGCTGATAAGCTAGTTAGGCTGACTAAAAGAATAAAAAGGCCTGTAAATACTGTTTTTTTCATTTCAAAAGCGTTTCCGTAAACTGGTTACAAATAGTTTATACTTATTAATAAATAAGATACAGCAAGATGCTGTTATTTGTTGAGCTATGTAAAGGCCCTCTATACTCAAGTTTGGGATAGGCAATAGCGAGAGTCAAATGTTGATTAGCTTTTTATAATAACAGGGTGTGCTTGGTAGTAAGTAAATCGCGCTTTTTCAAATCTCTTAGCAATGTTATGATCTTGCTGATTTTTATCAAGTAGAGCTATTGTGATTACGTTTCCTCTTTCTTTATCTGCTGATTGGCAGAGTACCGCTCAAGTCAGTGGCTTATCTAGCGCTGAGCAAGAGTGGTTATTTGAACCGCATTCTTTAACGGCTAAATTAAAAAGCCAGTCTCAGCGTTTTGCTGTAAAAGTGTTGAGTGAGCAAAAAGTTAACCTCTCGCAACCTCAGCAAGCTTTATTAAGTAATGAGGTGAACACTGTACTTAACCGTGAAGTTTTATTGTTGTGTGATGACAAACCGGTTGTATATGCTCAAAGCTGGTTGCCAATATCAAACAACAATACAAATAATCAGCTGCATAATATGGGTGAACGTCCGTTGGGTGATGTTATATTTCAAGACCCTGCGTTAAAGCGTACTGATATTGAAATTGCTCGCTTTGATGATAACCACTCATTGCAATCACTGGTGAGCGAACTTAATTTACCCATACACATATTATTAGGGCGACGAAGCGTGTTCTCTTTGCATGACTACAAATTTTTAGTTTGTGAAGTTTTTTTACCAGGAGCCTATTTATACTCATGAAACTAGCCCCTTTATCGGTAAACCATGTACCGTATTACGTTCAGTTAATGCGAATAGATAAGCCCATAGGCACCTTATTATTACTTTGGCCAACTTATTGGGCGCTGTGGATAGCAAATGAGGGGATACCAAGCCTAACAAACTTCATTGTGTTTACCCTTGGGGTAATAGTTATGCGCAGCGCAGGATGCGTTATCAATGATTTTGCTGACAGAAAAATAGATGGCTCAGTAAAACGAACCTGTCAGCGCCCTTTAGCAACTGGGGCTGTGAGTAGTGGGGAAGCAATTAGTTTGTTTTTGCTGCTGGTTAGCATCGCTTTTATTTTAGTAATAATGCTAAATACCAATACTATCTTGTTATCGTTTGGGGCGCTTGGGCTCGCGTTTTGTTATCCCTTTATGAAACGTTACACACAACTTCCACAGGTTGTATTAGGGGCTGCTTTTGGTTGGGCAATTCCTATGGCATTTATGGCATCAACAAACTCGTTGCCTGTGCAGGCATGGCTGCTATTTATTGCCAATATTTGCTGGACGGTGGCTTACGACACTATGTACGCCATGGTTGATAGAGATGATGATTTAAAAATAGGAGTAAAATCAACCGCTATTTTATTCGCCAGTTATGACCGCCATATTATTGGGTTGCTTAACATTATATTCTTAGTATTAATGACATTGATCGGCTTTATTAACCAAGTTGGAGCAAGCTTTTGGCTAGGGTTAGCGGTTGCTGCGGCTTTATTATTGTATCAACAGCGTTTGATTCATTTACGTCAACGAGATGCCTGTTTTAAAGCGTTTTTGAATAATCATTATGTGGGACTTACTGTATTTATAGGCTTATTATTTTCTTACCCCGTTTTTTCTTAACGGGGTGGGTCGATAATACCACTAATTGACGCATTTTTTCTGAACCAACCAGCAATCGAATAGCGGTTATCAAAAGCCGGAAGTACTTCATGCACAAAGCGTTCGCTTTCAAATAATACCAAAGTGCCTGCCGTGGGTTTTATAACCACTTCTATTTCTTTACTTTTAGGCTTGTAAATAACCAGCTCCCCGCCTTTCTTAGGAGAGTTTAAGTACAATACGGTGGTAAAAACTCGATTTGAACGACCTTTGAACGCATCTACATGTTTTTTGTAAAAATCACCCTGCGTATACTTTGCATAGTGACACTCATAATCAAACAAGCCCATGAAAAAGTTACGATTAAGGGTAGTGCGAACAGCTTCCATTATTTGTTGATAGCTAAGCTGTGCATTTGAGCTGCCATCAAACCAGTAGGTTTTATCTTTACGAACGGAGTCATCAATTTGTAAATTGTTTAATCGTCCAATACCGGCAAGGCTAAAGTGAGGATTTATTCTATAGCAATCAGCCATCAACTCGGATATTAAGTCACTATCAATGGCGTTTTCAATAATGGCATAGCCATGCGTTTCAATGTGCTCTAGGTAAATTTCAGCAGCTGTAAAGTTTTTCATTAACGCTAGTCATAATATAAGGGAGCGTTAGTGTAGTGAAAAAAAACTTTAATGCCACTAATTTATAGTTGTTATAAAACGCATGGAGTCATTTTTTATGCTCTAGAAACTTTCTTAATTAGCGAGAGTAGGTGGTCAACATGCTCACCTGCCTCTATCTGCTGGCTTGTTTGCACCACAAGTTGTTCATGGCTAATATCGTTATTCGTTTTAAGCTGGATTAAGTTATGGTTTTCTGCCACAGAGCTGGTGTGTTCAATACCGGCAATGGCAAAATGATCTGACTTTTCAAGTCCAGCCATTACCTGAGCAATACTACCTACTTTAATCGTTGAAGCTTTATTTAGCGAGTCTATTACTTCATTAAGCATTGATTGCACTTGTTTTGACTGTGAAAAACAACTGAACATTGGATAGCTTTCGAGCTCTTTTTTACTAATATCGCTTTTATTTGCTAAAGGATGTTGTTTTGAACAAAATAAAATAAGCTGATCAGGTAATTGTATGTCGCTACCAATACTATTGACTATTTGCGAGCATACACTAATGTCTATTTCACCTTGAAGTAACTTTCTATGAAGCTCAGTTTTATTTTGTAGCTGCATTTCGATTTTAATGTGAGGATATTGGCTTAAAAATTCACCGCAGGTAATTGGTACTATGCTGCTGGTTGTTGTGGTGTAACCAATAACTAACTTTTTCTCTTCAGTGCCATTAATTGACTGAAAAGCGCGATGCTTTATTTGCTCTAGCTCATTGAGGGTATTTTTTGCAAAGTCGAGGAAAAGTTCGCCTGCTTGAGTTAATTTAACCGAGCGAGTAGAGCGGGTAACAAGTTCGTAGCCAAGCTCTGTTTCAAGAGTTTGAATACTACGAGTTAACGCAGATGTGCTAATTTGGGTTTGTTCTGCAGCTTGCCTAAAATGACGAAGTAGGCCAAGCGCTACAAACTGTTCTAATTGTTCAAATCTCACTATACAGTCCTTTTTTATAGGTAAGCTAGGGGAATTGCAGATTAAATACTGACTTTATATCCCTACAGATCAGTTGAAATAATGTTTTTAACCACCTCCTTAGATTAACTTTCTTTTCATCGTATTTAAAGAGAATAGTTGCTAAAAGTTGTTATACCTTTGGGTAATGTTAAATAACTGTAGGGTTTTATTATTGACCAAGTTTATGCAATTTTATAACAACTTTACTAAAGTCTCGATTGGTTAATTGCTGTTTTTGCTTTTAGGGTTAGGCTCAATAAAGTTTTTACTAACTCGGTTACTTAAAGGCTTATTTTCAATGTTTTGTAATTCAATTTCTATGGCATCACAAGAAATATGAATTTCAAATAATGAAGTAAGCAAAGATAAGCTCAAGCAGCTTAAACTGACCCCAAATAAAATAATACCCGTGGTATTAAATTCTATAAATAATGCAAACATAGATAGCGTACATAATAAAAAAGCAGCCACTCCGTATACTTGCATGGTCCTTATTAGTTTTATTCGCTTTCTAAGGTTGGTTATTTGCGCCACCACAACAGGACGAATAGACTCACCTTCACGGGCATTCAGTTCTCGTATTAGTTGCGCTAGCACTAAAAATCGGTTTGTATAGGCGAGTAACAACAACGAGATTGCTGGAAAAAGTAAACCTGGGGTAGTTAGCGTCATAATGTGTCCTTAAATCATATTATTTGCTTTAGGTTACGCAGGCAAATTGTACACATAAAGTAAATGAGGTGGATATTGCAAAATATTAATAATAGCGATTCAAATATAACATCATTTGATTGGGTTACGCTTTATAACGCAGAAAATAGTTTAGAGGCCAATATAATAAAAGGACTGATTCTTAATGCGGGAATTGAGTGTCAAATTAAAGGTGAAATGCTGCAGGGTGCTATTGGCGAGATCCCGTTTGAGCAAACACAAGTAAGTGTGCAGGTTTATGCGATAAAAGAGCGCCATGCACGTGAAATATTGGTAAACTATCAGCAAGTAAAACAATCCGCTCCAGATTGGGTGTGCCCTAACTGTAATGAGCATAATGGATCAACATTTGATTTTTGTTGGTCATGTGGGACTTTAAAGAATGACAAAAGCGAATAATTTTCAGCGTATTAGAGAATTAAATTACCTACAAAAAGCGGTATTGGCCAGTGCGTTAATAGAGCGTATGTTGCCTAATTATGGGCTATTTAGTGAGGCTACCGGCTTTGGCGATGAGGTTATTTTACGCAATGCTTTAAATGTATGTTGGGAAAAAATACTCTTTCCTAAAAGTAAAATTGACTTAGAAAAGCAAGTTGAAAAAATAGAGCCTAATGTACCTGAACTTGCTGATTTTGATATGTTTGGTACTTACCCTGCCATTGACGCTGCAACTTCATTATTGAGCTTAATGCATGGCCTTTTAGCACAAGATGAGCAAGAGTTTGTTAATGTGAGTAAAATATCGCAGGCTACTGTGGCTCGCTTTATTGAGTATCAAATGACGGTTGAAGGGGATGTTGCTGATAATAAAGCAGTGCGTGAACACCCACTAATGCAATACGAAATAGAGGTATTAGGTGAACTAATTGATTTTGTAGAGGCAATGGGGCGTATTACTGCTGAAAATGTAAAAGCATTGAAAAAGCATGTCCTTGCTGATGGCCAAACTAACATTGGTTTAGCACTTTAAGTTATTTGTTTTAAACACCTTGTTAGGTGGCAGGAGAATCAACAATGCGAATTTTAGGCATTGAATCATCATGCGATGAAACTGGTATTGCTATTTATGATGACGAAAAAGGGCTGCTAGCCCATCAATTATATAGCCAAGTAAAAGTACATGCAGACTATGGTGGTGTAGTACCTGAGCTTGCATCTCGCGATCATGTACGTAAAACATTGCCGCTTATTGATGCGGCATTTGCACAAGCGGGTTGTGGACCTGAAGATTTAGACGGTATTGCCTACACGGCAGGGCCAGGTTTAGTAGGGGCTTTGTTAGTAGGTACCTCAATTGGTCGATCTTTAGCGTATGGCTGGGATATCCCAGCGGTTGCAGTGCACCATATGGAAGGGCATTTATTAGCGCCAATGCTTGAGGAAAACGTCCCCGAGTTTCCATTTATTGCCTTACTGGTTTCTGGCGGTCATACCATGATGGTAAAAGTTGCTGGTATTGGTCAATACGAAGTATTGGGTGAGTCGGTAGATGATGCTGCAGGTGAAGCATTTGATAAAACGGCTAAATTACTTGGGCTTGATTACCCTGGCGGTCCTCGTTTAGCTAAAATGGCTGAACAGGGTGTTGCTAAGCGGTTTGTTTTTCCGCGTCCGATGACAGACAAACCTGGCTTGGATTTTAGCTTTAGTGGCCTAAAAACCGCCGCTTCAATTGCTATTCGTGAAAACGACAGTGACGAGCAAACTAAAGCAGATATTGCTCATGCATTTCAAACAGCCGTTATAGATACTTTAGTAATTAAGTGTAAGCGCGCATTAAAACAAACCGGTATTAAGCGCTTAGTAATAGCCGGTGGTGTAAGTGCTAATACGCAACTACGTTTGCAACTAGAGCGTGTGATGCAAGGTATGAAGGGCGAAGTGTATTACCCTCGTACTGAGTTTTGTACTGACAATGGTGCAATGATTGCTTATGCTGGTATGCAGCGTTTAAAAGCAGGGCAGTTTGCTTCGCTTGATATGAAAACTAAACCGCGCTGGCCAATCGATAGCCTAGAAGCAATATAGTTAACCAGAACTTAGGTTATTTATTACTTCTTATCATCTGTAGGGGCTTGTTTAGTTCCTACTTTTGGTTCTTCCCCCTTAAATAAACGCACAATATTAGTGCGATGCCTAATAATGATCAGTAGCGTAATAAAGGTTACCGGTAAGGTATATAACGGTTTTATCCACCATGTGTATAAAGGGGCTAGCGTAACGGCCACTAACGCGGCAAGTGATGAGTAACGAGTAATTGCGACAATCAGCAACCAAGTACCAATCAATAACCCTCCTAAAGAAAGCCCTATCGGTAGTAACGAGCCAAATGCAGTTGCAACCGCCTTACCGCCCTTAAAACTAAAGAATAACGGGTACATGTGCCCTAAGCATGCTGCAACGGCGATTAAACCAAGCTCTAATGGCTCAAGTTTTAAAAAATAAGCGCCCCAAACAGGGATTGTGCCCTTTAAAATATCGAAGACTAAAACTAAGCATGCAGGAAGTGACCCGCCTGAGCGGTAAACATTGGTTGCCCCTGGATTATTGGAGCCATGCGTGCGTGGATCGGGGAGTTTGAATAGCCGCGACACTAAAATGGCCGATGAAATCGAGCCGAGCAAATAGGCTAAAACAAACATTAAAATGACTAACACGCGCTTCCTTATTTTTTAATCATTACTTTTAAGCTATTATTGGCGTCAAAATTTACGGGCTTCTTAAATTACTCGCAATTTTGTAATTATTCTATTGTAGAAGTAATTTTAGTATATTTAAACACTGATTAAAGTATATACAGTATTAATTTGATTGATACAATATGTAATTAACTCAGTGACTTGTTACAGTCATTTGGAGTATCAATGGACAAGGTATTTATATCACAATTGCATGTCGAAACGATTATCGGGGTGTATGATTTTGAAAAGAAAAGTAAACAAAGCCTGTACTTTGATATTGAAATGCTAAGCGACATCAAGCCCGCAGCGCAAAACGACGATATTAACTTGGCACTGGATTACGCTAAGGTAAGTGAGCGTGTTATCGAACACAGTACGGCTAAACCGGTAGAGCTTTTAGAAACACTGGTAGAGCAATTAGCGCAAATCATTTTAACCGAATTTAATACCCCGCAAGTGACAATAAAAGTAAGTAAGCCCGCTGCAGTTGCACAAGCGCAAACCGTCGGTGTAGAAATAACGCGTAACAAGGCTATTGCTTAAATGGCGCAAATATTTATTAGTTTAGGGTCAAATATTAATAAAGCAGAGCATATCAGGCGTGCTTTAGTGGCGTTAAATAAACACTTTAAAAATCCCCAACATTCTTCGGTATTTGAAAGTGAAGCGGTGGGTTTTGCCGGTAATAACTTTTACAACTCCGTACTTGCTGCCACTACCGATATGGCGCTTGAAGATGTGTGTGCGTTATTAAAACAAATAGAGCGCGATAATGGTCGCAAAGCAAATGATAAAAAATTTAGCCCGCGCACCTTGGATCTCGATTTACTCTTTTACGATGATGTCATTTGCGAGAGCCCAGCTCAACTACCACGTAACGAAATTACCAAAAATGCCTTTGTATTACAGCCTTTAGCAGAGGTAGCTCCTGATTTTTATCATCCGGTAGCAAAACAAACGATTGCCCAAATATGGAATGCATATAACAACCCTCAACAAAAACTATGGAAGGTGGAGTTTACTAACCCATGAGTATTATAGAAATAATTGTTTTAGCCTTGATACAAGGATTTACAGAGTTTTTACCTATTTCAAGTTCAGCCCACTTAATTCTTCCTTCACAAATCTTAGGTTGGCAAGATCAAGGTTTAGCCTTTGATGTCGCAGTGCACGTTGGCACTTTAATCGCTGTTGTCATTTATTTTAGAAAAGAAGTTGTCGATATATTGAGTGCGTGGTTTAAATCATTTGGCCAACAAGGTGCAACAGATGACAGCAAACTAGGCTGGTGGATTATACTGGGCACTGTACCTGCAGCGTTATTAGGCTTATTACTAAAAGATGTTGTTGAGCTGTACCTGCGCAGTGCCTGGGTTATAGCTGCTACGACTATTATTTTTGGTTTATTACTTTGGTACGCTGATGCCAAAGGTAAGCAAATGAAAACAATTTACCAGCTTAACTGGAAAACAGCGTTGCTTATTGGCTTTGCTCAAGCGGTGGCTATGATCCCAGGAACGTCTCGCTCAGGCATTACCATGACAGCGGGCTTATTGCTGGGCATGAATAAACAAAGCGCTGCGCGCTTTTCGTTTTTACTCGCAATCCCTATTATTTCTATGATGGGTCTTTACTACACAATAGAGTTGGCTTTAGGCGACCATGTAGTTGATTGGAACACTTTAATTTTAGGTGTCGTCCTTTCATTTTTATCAGCGTACGCTTGTATATTCATGTTCTTAAAAGTGATTGAACGAATGGGTATGCTGCCGTTTGTAATTTACAGACTTTTACTTGGTGTTGGCTTAATTGTATTTTTGACGCTGTAATTTAGCTTATTACCAGCAAGCCCTCCTACTTAGGTAGGAGGGCTTTTTTATTTTTTAGCGCTGTTTTAGCATCAATGAATTGACGAGACGCACATAGTCATCAAGCCTAAAATTTGGCATTATAACGCCATTAAACTTCACAGACGTGCGAAGTACCAAAGGATTAAAAAGTTATGCATATTCATATATTAGGCATTTGCGGCACCTTTATGGGCGGTATTGCGGCCATTGCTAAATCGCTTGGTCATAAAGTGACAGGCTCAGATCAAAATGTTTACCCACCGATGAGCACTCAACTTGAACAGTTAGGCATTGAGCTAACCCAAGGTTACGACATAAAACAGTTAGAGCCTACGCCTGATATGGTGGTTATTGGTAATGCTATGAGCCGTGGTAACCCGTGTGTTGAATATGTACTCGATAAGAGCCTGCCTTATACTTCAGGACCTGAGTGGCTAAAACATAACTTATTACAAGACTCTTGGGTACTCGCTGTAGCAGGTACTCATGGAAAAACGACCACAGCAAGTATGCTTGCATGGATATTAGAATATGCGGGCTTAAAGCCAGGGTTTTTAATTGGTGGTATTGTGCAAAATTTTGGCCTGTCTGCTCGAGTCGGTGAAACGCCATTTTTTGTAATAGAAGCCGATGAATACGACACTGCATTTTTTGATAAACGCAGTAAGTTTGTTCATTACCTGCCGCGTACACTGATTTTAAATAATTTAGAATTTGATCATGCTGATATTTTTGAAGATTTAAATGCGATTAAAAAACAATTTCACCATTTGATACGTACACTACCGCAAAGCGGGAAAGTATTGTGGCCAAAAGATGATGAGGCTCTGAGCGATGTTATAGCAAAAGGGCTGTGGAGCGAGAGCGAAACATTAGGCAATGATTGGGATTATCAGCTACTTAAAGCGGATGGTTCTCAATTTAATGTGTTATTAAACACTCAGCTGCAAGGTGTAGTTAACTGGCAGGCAATTGGTGAGCATAACGTTAAAAATGCCATGATGGCCATTGCAGCAGCGCGCCATGTAGGAATTGCTATTGAGCACAGTATTGCGGCTTTAGGCGAATTTATCAGCCCAAAAAGGCGTATGGAGCTTAAAGCGGATATAAATAACATTAAAGTGTATGATGATTTTGCCCATCATCCTACCGCGATACAAACAACGCTTGCGGGGCTGCGCGCCAAAGTGGGCAATGACAAAATTATTGCGATTTTAGAGCCGCGTTCTAACACCATGAAAATGGGAGTTCATCAATTTACATTGCTAGACTCATTACGCGATGCGGATGAGGTGCTACTGTTTGAACCAGAAAACTTAAGCTGGTCGCTCAAGGAGCAAGCAGAAAAAGCCGGTATGCAGTGTTTTGATTCTACAATCGCCATTATCGAAACAGTGCTTGAAAGTATTGAGCCAAATCAACATGTTTTAATTATGAGTAATGGTGGTTTTAATGGCCTTCATCAACAACTTGTTGATGGCTTGGCCGATAAATACAGCGGAGAATAATGTGCAATTTAAAGATAAAATCACTTTAGCATTTAGTGGTGCATCAGGCGCGCCTTACGGACTAAGGTTATTAGAGGTGTTGCTTGAGCAGCAGTTTCAAGTGTATGTGCTTATTTCAAGTGCTGCGCGGGTAGTCTTTGATACCGAATCAAATGTTAAACTATCAGCAAATGAAGACAAGGCCACAGAGCAATTAAGCCTGTTATATAACGCCAAGCCTGAGCAATTAAAGGTATTTGGCAAAGATAACTGGTTCAGCCCGGTGGCTTCGGGCTCAGCAGCACCGAAAAAAATGATAGTATGTCCATGTAGTGCCGGGTCAGTGTCTGCGATTGCAATCGGCGCATCAGATAACTTATTAGAGCGCGCCGCCGATGTGGTGATAAAAGAGCGAGGTCAACTTATTTTAGTCCCTCGAGAAACTCCGTTTAGCGAAATTCACTTAGAAAATATGCTCAAATTATCGCGTTTAGGGGTCACTATCATGCCCGCTGCTCCTGGGTTTTATCATCAACCACAAAGTATAGAAGACTTGGTTGATTTTATGGTGGCGCGAATTTTAGATCATTTAAATATTGAACATAACCTCACAAAGCGCTGGGGTTATGGTGAGGGTAAGAAATGAATAAGCAAAACATTGCTTTAAATATTGAAGGCCTTACCAAGGTTTACAAAAATGGGGTAGAGGCAGTAAAAGGCGTTGATTTACAAGTGCATGAAGGTGACTTTTTTGCACTGTTAGGTCCAAATGGGGCGGGTAAATCAACCACTATTGGGGTGATATCTTCTTTGGTTAATAAGACCAAAGGTAAAGTTGAAGTATTTGGTCATGATATTGATACCGACCTAGAAGCAGCGAAAGCTAACTTAGGTTTAGTGCCGCAAGAGTTTAACTTTAGCCAGTTTGAAACCCTAAGCCAAATACTCGTTAATCAAGCAGGCTATTATGGTGTTCCTCGCGCGCAGGCGCACAAACGTGCTGACAAGTACTTAGCACAGCTAGGGTTACTTGAGAAAAAAGATAAGCAAGCACGTACTCTTTCTGGTGGTATGAAGCGTCGTTTGATGATTGCACGTGCCTTAATGCATGAGCCAAAGTTACTTATTTTAGACGAACCAACTGCGGGCGTTGATATAGAGCTGCGCCGCTCAATGTGGGAGTTTTTAAGACAAATCAACGAACAAGGTGTGACCATTATTTTAACCACTCACTACCTTGAAGAAGCCGAACTACTGTGTAAAAACATCGCTATTATTGATACCGGTCGCATAGTTGAAAACACTACTATAAAAGCTTTGTTGGCTAAATTAGACAAAGAAACCTTTGTACTGGATTTAAAGCAGCCTACCAATCCGGTGACACTTGAAGGGTATAATTTCACCATGACTGATGAGCACACCATTGAAGTTGAAGTGGCTAAATCACAAGGGCTCAATGCTGTATTTAGCGCGTTAACCGAACAAGGTAATACTGTTCTGAGCATGCGTAATAAAGCAAATCGATTAGAAGAATTATTTGTAGGTTTATTAGAGCAAGGGCGGGGCGAATAAATGTTTAAATATGGCGTAGCCTTAAAAAGTATTTGGATTAAAGAGTGTATTCGTTTTTTGCGTATTTGGGTGCAAACCTTAGTACCGCCAGCGATTACTATGAGCTTATATTTTGTTATTTTTGGAAATTTAATAGGCTCGCGTATTGGCGATATGGGCGGCTTTAGTTACATGGAGTTTATTGTTCCTGGCCTTATTATGATGTCAGTTATAACAAACTCTTACTCGAATGTGGCTTCGAGCTTTTACTCAACTAAGTTTCAAAAAAGTATTGAAGAGTTATTGGTTGCACCTGTGCCTAATTACATCATTGTGTTGGGTTATATGGGCGGAGGCATGACCCGTGGCATTATGGTTGGCTTTATTGTAACGTGCGTTTCTTTATTTTTTGTAGATATACAAATACATAATATTTTTGTGATTATAGCCACTGTTATTCTTACCTCGGCGGTGTTTGCCTTGGGCGGATTAATCAACGCTATTTATGCAAACAGCTTTGATGACATAAGCATTATTCCGACCTTTATTTTAACGCCTCTAACTTATTTAGGCGGGGTGTTTTACTCAATCACTTTACTGCCTGATTTTTGGCAGATGGTATCGCAAATAAACCCGATAATTTATATGGTTAACGCATTCAGATACGGATTTTTAGGTGTTTCTGATGTTGATTTAACGGTTGCGATTGCGGTGTTGTTGGTGTTTATCAGCGTATTATTTACTTTAGCACTGACGCTAATTAAAAAAGGTGTGGGGCTAAGACACTGATGAGCGATGCAAATTCACGTAGTATTGTATCTAATCAAGCGGGACTTCATGAAAAGCTTGATGAAATAGTTAATAAACACTTACAAGCCGAGTTTAAAAAGCCAATTGCAGCGCATACTCAAACCGCATTTGATGAAGTTAATGCTAAGGTGCAAGCCTTTGATGGACCGCTTATTCTAGACTCCTGTTGTGGCGTTGGCGAAAGCACTGCTAATTTAGCGAAACGTCATCCTGATGCGTTAGTTGTGGGCATTGATAAGTCATCTCACCGACTTGATAAGCATGATGTTGAGTATAAACAAACTGAGAGTGGTCAATACATTTTGGTGCAAGCTGACTTAAATGATTTTTGGCGTTTAGCTGTCGCTGCTAATTGGCGGCCTACTCATCATTATTTGCTATATCCAAACCCGTGGCCTAAGTCTAAGCACATTCAGCGGCGCTGGCATGGGGCTGCTATCTTCCCCTTTATTGTTAAATTAGGTGGTTTGCTTGAAGTGCGCAGTAACTGGGATATCTATGTTAAAGAGTTTGCCAGAGCGCTCGAGTTAGCTGGGTATCCTTGTCAAACCGCGTTGTTTGAATCAGACGAAGCAATTACTCCTTTTGAGCGTAAGTACTGGGCCAGTGGTCAGCAAAGCCACCGACTAGCCATTAATATTAATAACTAATTCATTGCTTTTTTAAACTCAGTAACATGTGGCGTTGGTTTGCCAAGGAAACTACCTTGCATCAGCGTCACATTTAGTTGGCTGAGTAACTCTGCAACCGTATTACTTTCTACCGCTTCAACAACCAATTCAAGTTCAAGCTGCTGGGCTATATCAGTGATGTAGGATATAAATAGCGACGTATTTGCATCATTTAATAGCTGCTTTGTGATTGCTCCATCGAGTTTTATACCATCAACCTCCACTTTTAAAGTATTAAGAGTATTGATAAACTCATTACCCCAGCAGTGCATCACCACCTTTGCCCCCTTACTTTTTACCATTGCGATAAATGACTTTATTTCATAGTAATGTGAAATAACCTGCGACTCTAAAATTGAAATAGTAATGTTTTCAGGATTAGGGTAGCGATGAAGCTCATACGCAATATGATCATAAATAGTGGGATCTGCAATGTTTTCAGCGCACAGAGTTAACTCCCAACAAATTGCTGATTTACGAAAACGTGAAACACATTGAGTAAACAGGGCATGGGTTAACATGCCATTCATACGCAGTCTATTTAGTGCATTTGCAAAGGTATCAGGGGTTAAAATCTCCCCTTGTGAAGTGACTATTCTCGGTGAACAATCATACCTAATAACTTCATCGGTATGAGTATTTATAACCGGCTGAAAGTAAGGAACAACACGATGAGCATCAAATGCTTCACGAATTTCTTTTGCTATTTCAACATTATATAAATATAGAGATTTAGCGTCGTTAATTGCCTCACAGTAGTTAACTATACTCTGATCGCCCTGCTTAGATTGCAGTAACGCAATATGAGCATTCTTAAGCAGTAATGACTTATTGCCTCTAGCTACACCAGCGTTAAGTGTAATATAAATAAAAGGCTGATTTAAAAACGGTATATTTTTATTATGCGATTGTATGATGCTATATAGCTCATCAAAGGGAGTTTCTTTATCAGTCAAAATAGCGAGTTTATTAGTTGCAATACGATAAATACGTGCGTGCAAACGGGCTTGCTGCTTAAAGTGAGTGAGCAGCTTTTTCATCACTTCATCGGCTGTTTTTGTGCCAAAAAAACGGCTGATATTATCAATTTCGTTCACTAAAATAATCGCAATTTGTAAATGATGTTCATTGCTTTTTTTTAGCCGTTTTTCTAAGGCAATATGATTTTCAAATCCGCTTGCATGGTCGCTCATTAATGAACGACGTACTCCATAGTAATAAAGAGTATAAACTATTAATAAAATAATAATTACGCAGCAAAAATGAAACATAGATTGATATAAGTCTGTTTTTAACGCATTGCTAATTTTATCAACGCTAATATCTGCAGCTGTAATATAGGTTCTGCCATTTTTTGCCAGATGAGGAATATATACTGTTTTAGAATGGCCGCGATGCGCTGTTGAGGTTTCAAAAATAGGGGCCGTTGATAAAAATGCAGCCATAGTTATTGGCGTGGCTTCGGGATAAAGATCTAAAAACTGAGTAACTTTACCGTTATTTTGATCATCTTGAGTGTAGCTAGAGGCAGTAAAATAAACATTCTCATCAATCAGTACCATTGAATATAAATAATCTATATTTAAATCATTGGCCAATGCCGAAAGCTGGTCGGCTTTATTTTGATAGCTTGAAAAGCTAATTTCTTGCGCTACTTTATCGTGATAATCACTACCTAAAATGTACTTTACGCTGGTGGCTGCATTTAATAAACGATTATCAATGCTGCGTATAACATCATTATTGATGGCAGTGTAGGTGTAGTAACTGTAAATTATTAAGCTGACTAAAAAAAAGACGGTACCGAGCGCCAACCGAGTTAATTTTAGATTTCCTTTTAGCATGTAACATCCTTATTTTTTGTTAGATTTATTATACTTAAAAATTATAAATGCCCAATATTTTAATTACCCTTTGTACTAAATATAAAAAATAGTGAAATGTTATCTATTTTGTATTGTCTTTTATGGCTTAAAACGAGACATTTTTGTCATATTGCAGTAAAGTTAGCGCAATTTTTTAGAAATGCCGTTGCTTAAAAACACCTTAAATTAGCGTGTTTTACAAACTAACAGGTGTTTTAGTCACACACTAGGTATGAAGATGGATCAAAAGCGTTGTGCCGTCGCCTCTAAAGAAAGCCTCAAACGGATATTTACCGTTCCAGAGGCCCCTGACTCAACTTTGAGCAAAATAGAGCTTGAAATTTCGAGTAATTTAGCAGGTTTCTTAAACGAAAATATCGCGGCAATTGAAAAACCATTACATGAAATAGAAAAAGATTTTCAATCTGCGGCTATCCCTGAAGAGCCAACGTTTGTGTCTTGCTATGCCCAAGATATTATGGAACAGCTGGTTGCTCATTCTGTACATACCGCAGCGCCAAGCTTTATTGGTCACATGACATCTGCTCTGCCACATTTTTTACTGCCGTTATCGAAATTAATGGTTGGGCTAAATCAAAACCTTGTAAAAATAGAAACCTCAAAAGCGTTTACCCCATTAGAGCGTCAAGTTTTAGGAATGATGCATCATTTAGCTTATGGACAAAATGATGGCTTTTATTCTAAATGGATGCACAGTGCAAAAACCTCTTTAGGAGCATTTTGCTCTGGTGGCACAGTAGCTAACATTACAGCACTTTGGATTGCCCGCAACCGCTTATTGAAAGCGGATGGCAACTTTAAAGGCATTGCTGCACAAGGTTTAGTGGCGGGAATGCTCCACTATGGTTACAAAGGACTGGCGGTTTTAATCTCTGAGCGAGGTCATTACTCATTAGGCAAATCGGTTGATTTATTAGGTATTGGCCGTGAGAATTTAATTGGTATTAAAACATCGGCTGATAATAAAGTTGATGTAGCTGCTATGCGAGAAAAAGCGCTAGAGCTTGAAGCGCAAGGCATTAAAGTGATGGCAATTATTGGTGTAGCCGGAACGACTGAAACTGGTAATATCGATCCACTAGAAGACATGGCTAATTTAGCACAAGAGATTAATTGCCACTTTCATGTTGATGCGGCGTGGGGCGGAGCTACTTTACTCTCTAATACCCATAGGCACCTTTTAAAAGGTATTGAGCATGCAGATTCAATCACCATTGATGCGCATAAACAAATGTATGTACCGATGGGAGCAGGTTTGGTGCTGTTTAAAGACCCTGCTGCAACTGATGCCATCGAACACCATGCTGAGTATATTTTACGTAAAGGCTCTAAAGATTTAGGCAGCCATACCCTTGAGGGAAGCCGCCCTGGTATGGCGATGTTAGTGCATGCTTGCTTACGTGTTATTGGTCGTAAAGGCTATGAAATGCTTATCGATCGCAGTATTAAAAAAGCACGTTACTTTGCTGATTTGATAAAAGCAGATGAAGACTTTGAATTAATATCAGAACCTGAGCTATGTTTGCTAACTTATCGTTATGTCCCTAAGCAAATTAAAAATGCGATAGCACAGGCCGACGCACAAACCCGTTTAGATATCTTTGCCGCGCTTAATCGTTTTACTGCAAGCATGCAAAAACGTCAACGTGAATCAGGTCGCTCGTTTGTATCGCGTACACGTTTAACGCCAGTTCAATATGATAACCAACCAACCGTGGTATTTAGAGTGGTGCTTGCGAATCCGCTTACATCAGGTGCAATATTAAAAGAGATATTAGAAGAGCAGAAAGAACTAGCTCAAACCGACCCTGTATTTAAAAAGTATTTACGAAAATATATGTAACTAACCTGAACTCTGGTTAAGAGATTTACTAACATATTGAATCAAAGATGATATTTATGTTTATTTTCTCTAGCCAGAGATTTTCAGTGAAAACAAGGCGAACTTACGCGTCAATAGCTAGCCTATTGCAAGTAAATTCAACGCAGTTAGCGCTAAAAATAGCTGCTTGAGATAGATATATTACTCAGAGTTCAGGTTAAATATAAATGCTATAAAAAAGACGCTTAATAGCGTCTTTTTTGTTACTGATTAAAAGCAACTCGCCTTTATGATGTTGCTGATAATTTGTTGCGAAGGCTTTATTTTTTCCATCGCTAAATATTCATCGGGCTGATGCGCTTGGTTAATTGAACCCGGTCCCATGACGATGGTTTCACAACCCAGTTGTTGTATAAATGGTGCCTCAGTACAGTAATTAACAGCCACTGCTTTTTGCCCTGCTATATTTTCGGCTAGTTTAACTAACGCGCTGTCTGTGCTTCCTGTAAATGCTGGAATTGGCTCATGTAAATCAATCACACTGACCGAATTAGGGTATTGCTGATTTATATCGTAGGTTGCATCAAGCAGCAATGCTTGCAGCTCTTGTACACTTAAGCCAGGAAGAGGGCGCATATCAATGTGCATTTCACAGCAACCGCAAATCCGATTTGCATTATCGCCCCCATGAATATTACCTAAATTGAGCGTTGGGTGAGGAATTTCAAAGTGATTTATTGAATATTTATTCTTAAGTTGTTCTTTTAAGATTAGCAATTTTGTAATCACTTTATGCATCACTTCGATGGCGTTAAGACCCCGTTCGGGATCTGAGCTATGTCCTGAACGGCCGACAACTCTTATTGCTGTACTCATATGACCTTTATGAGTAAATACCGGAGTCATATCAGTAGGTTCACCAATAATACAGCGACTTGGCTTTAAATTTGGGTGCTTACAGATTTGTTGTGCGCCAGCCATAGTAGTTTCTTCGTCTGCGGTGGCTAATATTAAAATTGGTTGTGTTTGTTGCTTTTCATCAAGCTCACTAATAGCCTGCAGTACAAAAGCAAAAAAACCTTTCATATCAATGCTACCTAAGCCAAATAGTTTGTTATCTCGCTCAGTTAATTTAAATGGGTTGTGATTCCAACGACTATCATCAAATGGCACTGTATCAGTGTGGCCTGCTAGCATTAAACCGCCGTCGCCTTGACCGCGTTTTGCTAATAAGTTGTAGCGACCTTTGTTGTCTTCTAACTCTATTATTTCACAGTTAAAACCTAAGCTTTCACACCATTGCGCTAGCAATTCAATGACACTTTTATTACTCATGCATAAATGATCTTCAATGGCACTGATAGAGGGGGCAGCAATCAATTGCTGGTACATCGAAATAAATGACGGCAGAGACATAAAAAATTCCAAAATAAGTATTCATTTTAATTGCATAACAATATAAAAGTATTTACTATGAATATCAATTCACTTTTTAAGCATAAATATATTAAAGTTGCGCCATGAAAATAATACGACGATAGTTATCACTCATAAATTTAATCTGTTTGGCTGGGTTATACCCTAGTGTAAACAAACAACATGGAATGTGGTCACTAATTTTAGATAAAGAGTAAATAATGAACGTAGTAATTATAGGTGCCAGCGGTTACAGCGGCGCAGAACTGGCTAGCTTAGTAGCAAAACATCCAACTCTTTCGCTAACTGGTTGTTATGTATCAGCGCAAAGTTTAGATAAACATAAATTGCTTAGTGAATTGTATCCTGAGCATTTAGGATTACTTGATTTACCTCTGCAGCCACTAAATGAACATGCACTTGCTGATATCACTCATTCAGCAGATTACGTTTGTCTGTGCACCGATCATAAAGTAAGTGTTGATTTAGCCCCTCAGTTTTTAGCGATGGGCAAAAAGGTATTTGACTTGTCTGGTGGTTACCGTCTTGAAAGTAATGAAGATTACGTCACTTATTATGGTTTTGAACACCAACATCCAGAACTACTTAATCAAGCGGCTTACGGTCTTGCTGAATGGAATAGTAAAGCCATTACTGATGCTCAGTTAATTGCTGTTGCTGGCTGCTATCCAACGGCTGCATTAAATGCATTAAAGCCTCTTCAACAAGCGTGCTTGTTGAGTGATGAAAAAATTATTATTAATGCGGTTTCTGGCGTAACTGGCGCAGGGCGAAAAGCCAGCATCGGTACGCATTTTTGTGAGGTATCACTTGCACCCTATGGTTTGTTTAACCATCGTCATGGGCCTGAAATACAACAGCACCTAGGTCATGAGGTGTTATTTACTCCTCATTTAGGTAATTTCCCGCGCGGTATTTTAGAAACCATTTATGTACAGCTAAAACCGGGTGTGACCAGTGAGCAAGTAACTAAAGCGTATCAAGTATTAGCAGATGAGCCGTTAATTCGATTGCTTGGTGGCAAAATTCCCTCCATTAAAGGGGTAGCAAAACAACCCTATGTTGATATTGCATGGCAGCAGCAAGACTCACAATTAATAGTAATGGCAGCGATTGACAATTTACTAAAAGGGGCGGCTGGTCAGGCTCTGCAATGTATTAATTTGTCAATGGGTTTGCCTCACACTACAGGTTTAGTAGGAGCGTTTAAATGAGCAGTAAAACGTGGGTTATTAAACTCGGTGGCGCAGTACTCAATACTGAAAATGCCGCTAAAGCGCTTTTTGAGGTTCTTAATGAGCAACATGAGGCACAATTTGTCATTGTTCATGGCGGTGGCTCATTAGTTGACCATTGGCTAGCAGAAGCCGGTTTTGCCAGTGCTAAACACCAAGGTTTGCGTATCAGCCCTAAAGAACAGATGCCTTATATTGTAGGAGCATTAGCGGGAGCAGCAAACAAACAATTAATGGCGCAAGCAATGACTGCTGGGCACAAACCCGTTGGCTTGAGTTTATATGAAGCTGGAATAACAGCATCACAAAAATTAAAAGCGCTAGGGCAAGTAGGTCAATGCCATAGTAATGATGATTCTATTATTAATGAATTACTCAGTGGCGGGCGTTTACCTATAGTCAGCTCCATCGGTTTTGATGAGCAAGGGCTTTGGTACAACGTCAATGCTGACGAAGCAGCCGCCGCGATTGCGAGTAATTTAAACGCCGAACTTATTTTTATGACAGATGTAGAAGCGGTGCTTGATGTGAATAAGCATCCACTACATCAACTTGACACAAAACACATTGATACTTTAATTGCAGAGGGAGTAATTGTGGGCGGGATGGAGGTCAAAGTTAAGACCAGCCTTCACGCTGCCCAACATTTACGACGCGGTGTGTACATTTCCAGCTGGCAAAAGCCAGAAAACTTAACTGCTTTGCTGCAAGGCGAGCATGTCGGAACTAAAGTAACACCATAGGTTGAACATGTTTAAAGATTTTTTAACGGGTCTAGAATTAGACCAACAAGGCGCACTAAATTTATTAAAGTTAGCGCAAGATATTAAAGAAAGCCCAAGTAAATATAGCCAAGTGCTAGCTGGTAAGTCAGTGGTTACTTTGTTTGAAAAGCAAAGTTTACGTACTCGCCTTTCATTTGATATTGGTATAAATCGTTTAGGGGGCCATGCGGTTTACCTTGACCAACAAAATGGTGCAATGGGCGCCCGCGAATCAATAAAAGATTTTGCCTTAAATATTTCAACTTGGGCTGATGGTATCGTTGCCCGGGTTAATCAGCACAGTACGTTAACTACCTTAGGTGAGTATTCGTCTGTTCCTGTGGTTAATAGTTTGTGTGATTTATATCACCCATGCCAAGCATTAGCTGATTTTTTAACGCTACAAGAAGTACATGGTGATGTTAGCCAGTTAAAGCTTGCCTACCTAGGTGAGGGCAATAATGTAACGCATTCATTGATGCTGTTAGCCGCTACTTTAGGAACCGATTTTGTCGCTGTAACACCAAAAGGGTGTTCACCTGATTCGCAAGTGCTTAAAAAAGCAGAGCAAATAGCAGCGATGAATGGCGCTTCTGTCATGGTAAGTGACAGGGTTGAGGCTGCAGTAGGCGCTAATGTTGTTTACGCCGATACCTGGGTATCAATGGGGGATACAACTCCTCTTGAGCAAGTAAAAGAAAAATACATGCCTTATCAATTAAACCAGGCATTGTTAGAAAAAACCGGTGCAACTACGGTATTACATTGCCAACCGGCACACCGTGAGTTTGAAATTACTTCTGAGGTAATGGATGGCCCTGCATCAAAAATTATACAGCAAGCAGAAAACCGCATGCATGCGCAAAATGCGCTACTAGTTACATTGTTAAATCCAAATTTTGTTAAGGAACACCTATGAGTTCAATCAAAAAAGTCGTTTTAGCCTATTCTGGTGGTCTTGATACATCGGCTATCGTGCCATGGTTAAAAGAGAACTACGGCTGTGAAGTTATTGCCTTTGTTGCCGATGTTGGCCAAGGAGCTGAAGAACTTGAAGGCGTGGAAGCTAAAGCTATAGCGTCTGGTGCATCTGAGTGTTACGTGGTTGATTTAAAAGATGAGATGGTAAGCGATTATATTTACCCAACGCTTAAAACGGGTTCTATATATGAAGGGACTTATTTACTTGGTACTTCTATGGCGCGTCCAATCATTGCTAAAGCGCAAGTTGAAATTGCACGTAAAGTAGGTGCCGATGCACTTTCTCATGGCTGTACGGGTAAAGGTAACGACCAAGTACGTTTTGAGTCATGTTTTGCCGCACTCGCACCTGATTTAAAAGTGATTGCGCCATGGCGTGAGTGGGATTTATCAAGCCGTGAATCATTGCTTGATTACCTAGCTGAACGTGACATTCCATGTTCTGCGTCAGCAACTAAAATTTACAGTCGTGATGCTAACGCATGGCATATTTCTCACGAAGGCGGTGAACTTGAAGACCCTTGGTGTGAACCAAGTGAGCAAGTATGGACCTGGACTAATTCACCAGAGCAAGCACCTGATAAAGCTGAACACGTCACTTTATCGGTTGTTGAAGGTGAAGTAGTTGCTGTAAATGGCGAAGAGCTTAAACCTTATGATTGTTTAGTTAAATTAAACGACATTGCATCACCTCATGGTGTGGGCCGTGTCGATATTGTAGAAAACCGTTTAGTGGGTATGAAATCGCGTGGTTGTTATGAAACGCCAGGCGGCACTGTGATCATGGCAGCGCTGCAAGCTATTGATGAGTTAGTACTTGATAAAGCGAGCCGTAAATGGAAAGAAGTACTCGGTGGTGAATTTTCACACTTAGTCTACGACGGTCGTTGGTTTACGCCGCTAAAAGATTCTATTTTAGCCGGTGCAGAAGCGCTGTCTACACTAGCAACGGGCGAAGTGGTACTTAAGCTTTATAAAGGCCAAGTCACTGCGGTTCAGAAAAAATCACCTAACAGTTTATATAGCGAAGATTTCGCTACCTTTGGTGAAGACGATGTTTATGACCAATCGCATGCAGAAGGCTTTATTCGTTTATTCTCGCTATCAAGCAGAATTTCAGCATTAGCTAAAAAGTAATTTTTTATGCCCCTTGGAATTAAGGGGCTATTATCGGGTTTGGAGAGATTTCATGGCATTATGGGGCGGACGTTTTTCTACGGGTCCAGATGAAGCGTTTAAACAGTTTAACGATTCACTTCCCTTCGATTATCAATTAGCAGAGCAAGATATAATTGGCTCTGTTGCATGGGCTGGCGCACTAGAACAAGTGAATGTGTTATCTAGTGATGAGCACAAAAAGCTGGTATCGGCACTTTATGAGTTACTTGAAGAAGTAAAAGTAAATCCACACGCTGTTGCCACTTCAGGTGCTGAGGATATTCATTCTCATGTTGAAGCTGCGCTAATTGAAAAAGTAGGTGATTTAGCTAAAAAGTTACACACAGGCCGAAGTCGTAACGACCAAGTTGCTACCGACTTTAGACTCTGGTGCCGCGATACCGCCGATCATATTTTAAAAGCGATTGCGCAACTTAAAGCAGAGTTTATTGGCTTAGCTGAACGTGAGCTTGGCACAATATTACCAGGTTATACCCACTTACAACGTGCACAACCGGTGTTATTTAGCCATTGGTGTATGGCTTATGTAGAAATGCTTGAGCGTGATGAAAGCCGATTACAAGATGCCCAAGCAAGAATGAACTACTGCCCACTCGGCAGTGGCGCTCTTGCAGGCACTGCATACCCGATTGACCGCCATGCACTTGCACAAGGGCTAGGATTTACTGGCGCGACTAAAAATAGTTTAGATGGCGTATCTGATCGTGACTTTGTGGTTGAGCTATTAAGCTGCGCGTCTATTTCTATGATCCACTTATCGCGGATGTCTGAAGACCTAATTTTTTATAACTCAGGCGAAGCTGGCTTTATTGAACTGGCCGATAATGTGACCTCGGGTTCATCTTTAATGCCACAGAAAAAAAACCCAGATGCATTAGAGCTAATTCGTGGTAAAACTGGCCGGGTGTTTGGTGCGTTTAGCGCAATGATGATGACTCTAAAAGCACTACCGCTTGCCTACAATAAAGACATGCAAGAAGACAAAGAAGGCATTTTTGATGCCATGCCAACATGGCTTGCGTGTATTCATATGGCACAAGCGTGTATTAAAGGTATAAAAGTTAAAGCAGATAAAACCCTTGCAGCGGCAAAAGGTGGCCACGCGAATGCAACCGAACTTGCTGATTATTTAGTGGCTAAAGGTGTACCGTTCAGAGAAGGGCATCATATTGTAGGGGTATTGGTGCAACTAGCCATTAGTGAAGATAAAACGTTAGAGGAGCTTTCACTAGAGCAGTATAAATCAGTAAACCCCGTGTTTGAAGATGACGTGTATCCGGTACTTGAAATTGACGCCTGTATCAAAGCACGCCAAGCGCTTGGCGGTACATCATTAGAGCAAGTAAGCAAAGCGGTGAAAGACGCGAAAAAAAAACAGCAAATAACGGTTCGTGATGCCAACTTAGATGACGTAGAAGCAATTGCTAAACTCGTACAGCACTGGGCAACAGTCGGCGAAAATTTACCGCGAGCTAAAAGTGATATGGTGCACTCAATTAATGAGTTTGCCGTAACCGAGATAGACGGTCAGGTATCGGGTTGTGCTTCACTTTATATTTACGACACAGGATTAGCTGAAATACGTTCATTAGGCATTGATCCTAAAAGCGCAGTAACGGGGCAGGGACGAGAACTGGTTGAACACTTATTAGTGAAAGCCAAAAAATTGGCACTCAATCGTGTCATCGTTCTGACTCGTGTACCAGACTTTTTCGAAAATCAGCGGTTTAGTTTCTGTGATAAAGAGAGCCTACCTGAAAAAGTAATGAAAGATTGCGAGCTATGTTTACGCAAAGAAAACTGTGACGAAGTCGCAATGGAATATATGTTAAAGCCAAGTAATAGCATGGAGATCCCCTGCAAAAACGTGGCTTGAGCAATCCCTAGGATAAAAAACGCACGGTGACCCCGATGCGTTTTTTTTTGAGTAAAATAAAATAATTTTTAAATTAACATACTATTAATTTAAAGTTGGCGTATCGTTTGCATTTATTATTCTGAAGCGAGTTGTTGAGTCAATTAACCAACATAGATTAAACGCGACTGCAGTTATTTACTAACTGCTGCAGGTGGTGTGATTTAAATTTGCGCCAATAATAAAATTTAATACTCAAGAGGATTAATCACATGCAAATTTCAGCGAACAGCCAAGTACAAATGCAAGCATACAATAAAACGCAACAATTAAAGCCTGCAATGGAACAAACTGCTAGCCCTAAAACCTTACAATCTGATACAGTAAGTATATCTCAAGAGGCGATGACTGCAGCTGGTGCAGAACTTCATCGTGGTGGCGTTATACTTGACACTAGTAAGCCTAAGTAACATTAAAGGTCATGAATGTTTTTAACTGAGTTTTTTGGTTTTTTCTCGCTGTCTGCTTTTGCAAGCTGGGGCTTCTTGATGGCATTTTTTTTTAATACTTTTGTATTTTCTTTAGGTATTAAAAGGGATACTACCTTATTACTCAGTTCATTTATTATGATGATTTCTTACACTTTATCTGATTATTTCTTTACTTGGTTATCAATAGAAAATTCACTATATTTAGATTGGGCTCTATACGATTATGCAACTATAGCGGCTTTGACATTAGCCTTTTTCTTGCTAAAAAAGACAACATCCTCTTTTCTATACATAATTTTAGGTCTCTTTATAAACTCTATACTTAGCCTATTTATGTATTTTGACATGTACCTAAGTAATAATCGTGAACCTTGGATTCTGTGGGATGTATATACTTTTGGCGTGAATATTATCGATTTGATAATGATCGTAGTTTTAATTGTAGACAGAGATTTCCTTGGTCTTCATAAATTAAAAAACAAACTCTTCAAAGGCTCAAATACCCAACCAGAAAACAACTTTTCGTAAACATGTATATAAGCTATATCCTTGGTGAATATGTAAGCGCATTCATTCAATGGGGCTTCTTGATGGCTTTCCTGTATTGTTTTGTTAAAAGTATAAATACGCCAAATAAATCTTCTCTATATTTAGCTGCAATAATGCTTTGCTCATATGTATTAAGTGACTATCTATATATATTGAGCCATGTTTATCTTAATTGGATAGCTTATGACTTTTTAACCATTGCCTTTATTGTTTTTGCGATTAAAAGAGCAAAGGTTACTCCTTCTTTACCTGCATATCTCATCATTATTGGCTTAATCATAAATAGTGTATTAGTTGGTTTTATTTATTATGATTTATACATTCTTGGGAATACTCAAGAATGGTGGTTTTGGAGTTTTTACTCTATTTCTATAAACTTGATTGATATATTAATGATAGCCTCTTTGGTAATAAACTTAGATTATGTAAATATCAATCAAGGTGTAAAAGCATTAAAACCTTCAGTTAAAAATGGTCTTTTAAATGGATGACTTCTTGCTCAGTCCATATGTATCTCTTTACCTCGGCGCATTTGTTCAGTGGGGCTTTTTAATGGCTTTTTTATACTCATTAGTAACGAGTATAAATAAACCCAAAAAAGAGGCCTTATGGCTGTCACTGATAATGTCAGTTTCATATTCTTCCAGCTTGTTTATTGATATTCAAAACATTTCTTACATGCAACTATTACTTTTTGATCTAATGACTATTTTGGCTATTTTGGTTGTAAGTAACTTCTTAAATAAAAACATTATATCTTCTTATCTATTATTAGGGCTAAGCATAAACTCACTGTTATTTTTTGGCATGCATCTGGATGTATTTGTTTTTAGTAACAGCTCACCATGGTGGTTCTGGTCATTTTATTCTTTGGGAATTAATCTTATGGATTTTATGATGATAGCCATTTTCTTTATCAATAAAGACTTTTTGAGAGTAGGGTCTGTTGACCTTTCAAGGTTAAATTTGCAGCAGTCTGTTTGGTATTTAGGCAAGGCAGAGCCTATGTGGTGTGGTTATTCCCCATAAATAGGCGATAACGCAGCATCAATGCCAAACAGGCGCTGCCCTTCGGGTTCTGCCTAGGGGCGATTTACTCTTTGTTGCTCGGTTCTTACTTAGTCCACTAGGTTACAAACCTCGCGCCGCGATTAAACCGCTCCTAGTTTGAACAAATTGTAATCCGCAAAGGTCAACAGACCCTAGTGAAATTTAAAAATTGGCTTGTAAAAATTAGTATTAATAAGGCTATTATTAATGGCTGATTTTCTTTGGCAGTTAGTCGCGATTTTTGATTATATGTCGATTTTTATAACTTGGTTATTTGTAATCTCTTTTTTGTATAACCTATCGACAAGTATAAACAATCCCAATAAAAACCTTTTGCTTCTCTCTTTTATTATGATGCTATCTTATACTTCAAGCATGTTTATTGATCCAACTACAGAGACACCTCATCTTAAAATGTTTATGTTTGATATAGTGACTATTCTTTTGCTAGTTATTTGGGGATACTTTATTAAGGGCAAAATTATTCCTGTTGCTTTTTATTACCTTATTGTAGGGCTTAGCTTTAATGCACTCATGTTTTTAGGTATGCATTACGATGTCAGCATGCAGGATAATACCGATTACTGGTGGTTTTGGGCGCTTTATGCAATAGGTCAAGTTGTCAGTGATTGTGTTATGGCGGTAGTTTTAATCATAAATAAAGACGTATTAAAAATACTCTGGTTAGGGAAGAAATTTAAAGGCCGTTTTATTTTAGGAGTCTAAAAGTAGCGTCTCATTTATACGCTACTTTCTGAAAAAATTATTAATGCTTGGTTTTCCCTAGCCTCGACTGCAATGCTTTCATTACTATGCTATCAACAAACTCACTCACATCCCCGTTATGGCGTGCAACTTCTTTTACGAGCGTTGATGATATAAAGGTATTACGCTCAGCAGGTGTTAAAAATACACTTTCTAAATCAGGGTTTAAACGGCGGTTCATATTTGCGAGCTGAAATTCATAATCAAAATCAGAAACCGCTCTTATACCTCTAATCAATACATTTGCGTTATGGTCACGAGCGAGATCAGCCAGCAGTCCTGAAAAGCCAATCACTTTTACATTATCTAAATGGCTTAAAATTTCATTTGCTAAATCAACGCGTTCTTCTAAAGTAAAACACGGTTTTTTACTCGGGTTATGAGCAATAGCAACAATAACGGTATCGAACATTTTAGCCGCACGCTGAATTAAATCAGTGTGGCCGTTGGTAAGAGGGTCAAATGTGCCTGGGTAGATTGCGGTCACTTTCATAATATTTACTGTGTTATTATTTTTAGCCGTAGTGTAGCAGTGTTTAGTGTGCAAAGCAGCCTTGTAAGTAAATTGTGAAGAACTTCATGCCTTGATTGTTTTAACGCTGACTATTTGTTTATACTAGTGGATTGTTTTAATGCAGCATCGTATTTTCGAAAATTGAGTAATGAGTATATGAATACCAAGGATAAAATAATTCAAACCAGTATTTCATTGTTTAATGAACATGGTGAAAGAGCAATATCAACTAATCATATTGCATCGAGTTTAGGCATGAGTCCGGGTAATCTTTACTACCACTTTAAAAATAAAGAAGACATTATTCGCCATATATTTGCACTTTATCGTGATCATTTAAGTACTCACTTTAAGCCAGTTGATAAAGGCGACGATGCTTTTGAGCATCTTGGCCCTTATTTAGATTCGCTATTTGAATTAATGTGGCGCTATCATTTTTTTTACGACAACCTTGGCGATATTCTTGCTCGCGATAGCCATTTAAAACAGGGTTACATTGATTTTCAGCAGGAATTACTTGAGCAGGTACGTAACATCATTTTGGCCTTGCGGGATAGTGAAATTATTGCCATTGATGAACAAGATGCCATTGAACTTGCTCATACGCTAAAATTAACGGTTAGCTTTTGGACACCCTATATGAAAGCAAGAAGACTAAGTGGTGTGCTGGTTGAGCAAGATATTTACCCTGGCATTGTAAAAGTACTGACTTTATTTAAGGCTTACAGTACAGAAAAAAGCGCAAATAAAATTAATCAGTTAAGAGACAAGTACGCACTTTTAGCAAATGCTGCCCCCCAGAATCCTTAAGCCTGTTGAGTTGGTTAGTTCCTAGGCGCTAAATTTTTTGCTATAATCCGCCGCGCCCAATGCCTGGGTGCGCGAATTCCCGCAGTCTAAGAGTTGAACTATGCTTAAATTTATCGTCAAACTTCACCCTGAAATAGCCATTAAAAGCCGTTCAGTCCGTAAACGCTTTACCAAAGTGTTAGAAAATAACATTAAAATTGTATTGCGTCGTGTTGACGAAAAAGTACAAGTACGTAATAACTGGGATAATATTTCAGTTGTTACAAAACTAGATGATGCTCAAACTCGCCTTGATTTTATTGATAGCTTGCAGCGCATTCCTGGCATCGTACAGTTTATTGAAGTGACCGAAACAGACTTTAAAACCCTTGATGACATCTATCAAAAAACCATTGCGTTAGTTGGCCACACTATTATTGGTAAAACCTTTTGTGTCCGTGCTAAGCGCATAGGTCAACATGATTTTACTTCAACTGAACTAGAGCGCTACGTTGGTGGCGGGCTTAATCAACATGTTGAAGGAGCTCGAGTAAAGCTAAGCCGCCCTGAGGTAACGATTCGTTTAGAAATTAAAGACGAAAAAGCCTACATAGTGACGCAAACCCATTTAGGAATGGCGGGCTTTCCACTGCCAACACAAGACGATGTATTATCGCTTATGTCTGGTGGATTTGATTCTGGCGTTGCCAGTTATCAGATGATCCGTAAAGGCGCTCGTACACACTTTTTATTCTTTAACTTAGGTGGTGCTGCCCACGAAATTGGGGTTAAGCAAGCGAGCTACTACCTATGGAAACAATACAGCTCTACGCATAAAGTTAAGTTTATTACTGTTGATTTTGAACCAGTTGTTGCGGAAATTTTAGAAAACGTTGAAAACAGCCAAATGGGTGTTGTGCTTAAACGTATGATGATGCGAGCGGGTAGTGCCGTTGCTGAAAAACTAAATATTCAAGCTTTGGTAACGGGTGAAAGTATAGGTCAGGTGTCTAGCCAAACCTTAGCTAACTTAAGTGTTATTGACCGTGTAACCGAAACGCTGATTTTACGTCCTCTTATCCAACATGATAAGCAGGAGATCATTAATATAGCTCGCCAAATAGGCACTGCAGAAATGGCTGAGACGATGCCTGAATACTGTGGTGTGATCTCTAAAAAGCCGACAGTTAAAGCCAAAATTGAAGTCATTAAAGCAGAAGAAGAGAAGTTTGATTTTGATGTATTAAATACCGTTATTGATAACGCCCGTGTTATGGATGTGCGCGATATTGATGTTGAAGCTAAGCAAGAGCTTAAAGAGGCTGAGTCAGTTACAGAGTTACCTGAAGGAGCGGTTGTTGTTGATATTCGCTCACCTGAGGAAGAAGATGCCGCACCGCTTGAAATTGATGGTATTGAAGTTATCCACTTACCGTTTTTCCGTTTAGCAACTAAGTTTGGTGATTTACCTAAAGGCAAAGACTATTACTTATATTGCCAAAAAGGGGTAATGAGCCAGTTACAAGCGCTTATTCTTCACGAAGAAGGCTTTACCACTGTAAAAGTCTATCGTCGTTAATGGCTAAATATTTTAAAAGCGCGGATTTATTCCGCGCTTTTTTTTGCCAGAATTTCAGTGAGTAAATCGTCGTTATACGGGGTCGCAATATTATGTCGCTTGCCTTGCTCACTAATATAACCACAAATTGCCATGATCTCAGTTTGCCTATTGTGCATAACGTCTTGATGCATAGATGAGTAATTTTCTGCCGTTAAACTCATTACCTTGTAGCCACGCTCGAGAGCATCGATAAGCTTAATATTAAGTTTAAGCGCGGTCGCAATATGGCACGCCTCTGTTAATAAATTAATAATTGAGCTATTGAACTGTGGCGCACGTAACTGGCCATTTTTTATATTGTACAGAGCGGTTAATGGATTTATGGCAATATTAACTAGTAGCTTTTCAAACCGTAGTTGCTCAATATTGTTGCTGACAATTAATTGCGGAATAGTGTGTAATTGCGCACTAAGCTGTTGAATATTTTGAATAGCCAGTTGATTACAGCCCCCTAATACACTTTGCCCGTTTCCGGTATGCTGCACAATATTAGGGTTTGACTTAAATCCAGCCATGCTAGTGGTTAAAAAGTACAACGATTGCTGCTGTGTTAACTGTGCATTTAATTGTTCAACATTACCCATGCCATTATGACTCAGTACAATATGGGTATTATTACCAAGATAAGGCTTTACTTGGGCATAGGCTTGTTGCACTGCAAACGCTTTAACAGTGAATAAAACAATGTCAAACTCGGGAGCTTGGGCTAATTGCTGTTGTGAGATAAAAGTGGCGTTGATTTTTTCAGATGCAGCGTTACTGTGGCTGTAAAAGCGAGTATTTACTGTGCCTTTTTTGGTAAGAACATAAACTGTGTGATATTTACCTAAAAAATGGCTAAATAACAAGCCTATAGCACCATCACCAACAACAAGTATGTTAGCCATAACGCTTCTTTTTACGTAGTGTTAATAGGGCTTTAGCTAAAAAATAGCTCGCCGCACCAATAAAATCGGCAACAAAATCGGCCAGTGATGCTTGTCTGTAAGGAAGGCTATCTTGCATAATTTCTATTGCGGCACCATAACCGGCTAACAGTAATATTTGTGCATATAAAGGTAGTTTAAAGGCTTTATCCATAATAATGGCAAGTAAAAAGAAAATACCAAAATGCGCCACTTTATCTACATGCGGAAATAAGTTTGCAGCGCCTTTTACCTCTTTAGCAAATAAGAAGGTAAATGCGACAATACTAATCAAAAAAATAGCTTGGTAAACACGCCTTGTCACGAAGAATCCTAAAATCGTATAAAAAAGAAGCCTCAGTATATCAAACTAAATTAGTATCGCACCTGAACAAGATGCAGAAAAGTGTAAAGATTTATCATTTTAACGTTATAATTGCCGCATAAAATTAAGATTAGCTAGTTAGGAGAACATCATGCCTTCATTTGATATTGTATCTGAAGTAGAAATGAACGAAGCACAAAACGCGGTTGATAATGCCAATCGTGAATTAGAGACACGATTTGATTTTAGAGGGGTCGATGCCTCAATTGAATTAAACGATAAAACAATTAAATTAAAAGCTGAAGCAGATGCTCAGGTTATGCAGTTGTTTGATATTTTAGCTGGGAAGGTTTCAAAGCGTGGAATGGACGTTGCGAGCCTAGAACTACAAGATATTTCTCGCGCAGGCAAAAATGTTTTTCGTAACGTTGCACTAAAGCAGGGTATCGAAAAAGATATGGCTAAAAAAGTAGTAAAAGCCATTAAAGATTCTAAAGTAAAAGTGCAAGCGGCTATTCAAGGCGAAGAAGTACGCGTAACGGGCAAAAAGCGTGATGACTTACAAGCTGCTATGCAAGTTGTACGCACTGCCGATTTAGGTCAGCCATTTCAGTTTAAAAACTTCCGCGATTAATTTATTGTTTCGAGCTAGGCACTATAGGCGCTTAGTTCAAAGCAACATGTATTTAGCCAAACACGCTATATTGTTTGGCTTTTTTATTTTTGAATCTATGATAATTACCGAACCCCGAACCCCGAAC
>NZ_PNCN01000257.1:0-264 GCF_005886135.1 Pseudoalteromonas sp. S4741
AGCAATGGGCTCAAAATCCCGTGCTTAAGAAATAATGGCCGCGGCAAACGCGCCGTTAGTACATGGTTACTATGGTGATAAACAAGACCCTGCTTTTTTGCAATCTGAGGCTAAAAAAATTGGTTACCCTCTTCTTATCAAAGCGGCCTTTGGAGGTGGCGTTAAAGGGATGCTATTGGTAGAAAAGAAGAAAGACTTTATTACTGCACTTGAAGGCGACCAACGTCAAGCAATTCCCCCTTTAGGAAACCATCTAGTCCTATA
>NZ_PNCN01000258.1:0-217 GCF_005886135.1 Pseudoalteromonas sp. S4741
TTACTTAAATCAAAATAAACCAACGCACAGGACGCGCACACTTCTTCTCCTTTCCTATTTAAAGCAATCCGTAGCTTCATAAAAATAATATTGTTGTTCAATTTACTTTCAGGCTCTGGCTGCTCACCTACACGCTTGCCGCGCTTGGTATTTATAAAACCATTTAAAAATACCGCAAATTCAGTGTCACTTATTGGTGTATACCCAGGCTCGCCCT
>NZ_PNCN01000259.1:0-255 GCF_005886135.1 Pseudoalteromonas sp. S4741
GGGTAAATCCTGCAATTGATCCGCAAGCTCTTGCGGAACAGCGTTCAATGGCTGGTTTAGCAGTAGAAGGCGTTGAGCCGGCAGCAGACAAAATTAATGGCGTTGTGGTAGGTGAAGTGGTTGAGTGTGGCCAACACCCAGATGCAGATAAACTACGTGTAACAAAATTTAATGTTGGTGGTTATGTGCTACTGGATAGAGTATGTGGTGCACAAAATTGCCGCCAAGGTTTTAAAGTTGCAGTTGCCACTGTTG
>NZ_PNCN01000260.1:0-215 GCF_005886135.1 Pseudoalteromonas sp. S4741
GTTTGGGTCTGTAGCTCAGCTGGTTAGAGCGCACCCCTGATAAGGGTGAGGTCGGTAGTTCAAATCTACTCAGACCCACCACTTCTTCTTAATACTGCGTTGTAAGCTTCGTTGTTTAGTGAACTAAACGGCCTCAACTTACGCCTTGTCTTAAAAAGAAGTCGGTATACAAACAGTAAGACCAGCATATGTGGGGCTATAGCTCAGCTGGGAGA
>NZ_PNCN01000261.1:0-273 GCF_005886135.1 Pseudoalteromonas sp. S4741
TTAAGTCTCCAAAAATTGGCTCAATTGCTGGTTGTATGGTTACCGAGGGGACAATTAAACGCAGGGCACAAATTCGTGTACTACGCGAGAAGGTGGTTTTCGTCGAAGGTGAGCTTGAGTCCCTACGTCGCTTTAAAGATGCCGTTGCTGATGTTCGTAACGGCATGGAATGTGGTATCGGTGTTAAGACCTACAATGACGTGCGCGTTGGTGACCAAATCGAAGTAGTTGAAACAGGTGAAGTACCACGTAGTCTGTAATGGGTATTAGGTG
>NZ_PNCN01000262.1:0-333 GCF_005886135.1 Pseudoalteromonas sp. S4741
AATCCAAGTACACGTATAATTACTACCCCACCACTAATGCTCCTCAACAACAAATTCCTGAACTTGGTCTAAAAGAAGTTTCGAGCATTAAACCACAAATGCAAGGCATTATTGATAGCGATGGTTTTGATGGCAGCTACAGTGACTTGATATAAAATATAGCAAACGAAGCACCATTTTACGCAACCGATCCCCAAGCCTTGCTAGAAAAGCCCGCTTTTATAACCCAAAAAATGTATGGCACACTCCCCCCTTACTTTGCCCATTTACCGCGTAACACCTTTACTATAAAAGGCTCATCGATTCGCGGTGCGTAGTATAAGCCACATGCTG
>NZ_PNCN01000263.1:0-348 GCF_005886135.1 Pseudoalteromonas sp. S4741
TCGCTTATCCGGGTCAGGTGTAGACAACGAGAAAAACCCGGTGGGTTCGTTTTTATTTGCAGGCCAAAGGGGGGTCGGTAAAACAGAGGTTACCAATCAATTCGCTAACTGCATGGTTGTTGAGTTTATTCGTTTTGATATGTCTGAATACGTTGAGCGCCTTGCGGTGAGCCGTTTAATGGGTGCGCCTCCGGGTTATGTAGGTTTTGATCAAGGCGGCTTATTATCAGAAGCGGTTATAAAAAATCCAGATGCAGTGGTATTGATGTATGAAATAGAAAATGCACATCCTGATATCTACAACATTTTATTACAAGTTATGGTTCACGGTACGCTAACAGATAATAA
>NZ_PNCN01000264.1:0-391 GCF_005886135.1 Pseudoalteromonas sp. S4741
GCCCGAGAGTACTACCATTCCAACGCAGATTGAGTAACTACGTTTATACAAGCTTTTTTTTGACTCATCCCAAATTTTAGATGTGCTAGTGGCTGGTCGATAATAGACACCATATTAAAACACACTATTAGCCCTTGCCCTAACATTTCTGTAGAACAAATTACTCACATTTACTTTATTGTTAACAGTAAGCCCAGTAACTTCCTGAGAAGAAGTTTTGTATTGCATTCGACATTTTTTAGTATATAGCAGAAATCCAGATATGATTATTGTCGCTTCTACATCCTAACCTATCAGCCAATTCTCTCTGCCAAATCCAAAACGATGCTTTATTGCTATTTCTTTAGGGAACAATTTCTGATTTGTTGAAAATGTTAAATCATCAACATAT
>NZ_PNCN01000265.1:0-321 GCF_005886135.1 Pseudoalteromonas sp. S4741
TGGTATAAACATACCTCGCTAGCGGCTGCCAGATGCAACTTAAATTTTAACTCTAGAACACACAATTCTTGTTGTTCGGAAAACACACACACTTGGGGAGATACGTTAACTGAAGAGGCATTTGCAACGCTACAGTTGCTAAAAAATGAACCTGCAAGCACAACCAACATAAAACACTTCATATTTAAATGTATGTTCGAATCCTATAAAGCCGGTCAGTGAATAGTCATGTTCAAAAAGCGGGCTGCGATCGATTGCTGAATAATCATAATAGGTGAAATGAAAACTCTGCGCGTTGACTCCTCGTACTTGAGAACGAGC
>NZ_PNCN01000027.1:0-12065 GCF_005886135.1 Pseudoalteromonas sp. S4741
ACGAGCAAAGCTTCCGCGTCCTGCTCACGCCCCTTACCTACATCCATGTAGGCAACAAAGAGTTAATTGCCCCTAGGCAGAACCCTTCGGGCAGCGCTTATTTGGCATTGATGCTGTGTTATCGCCTATTTATGGGGAATAACCACACTCTGCCTTGCCTAAATATCAAATAGATTGCTGAAATTTAACCTTGAAAGATAAACAGATCCTAAATACATTACAGTTAACTGTATTAAAAACATACTACCGATGAGAAATTATTATGATTAATGGCTTACTTCATGCACTTATTCTTGATGAAAAAGGCGGTGCACGCCCCATAGAAAACAGCAAGCAATTACACCAATGGCAACCTACTGATGGAAAACTGTGGGTGCATATGGACTACAGCCAAACAGATGCGGTGGATTGGTTAAAAAACTGCGGGCTGTTAAACGACTATGAACTGGAATCACTCACTGCTGATGAACCGCGTCCACGAATAACGCCAACAACGAATGGCCATATGTTATTTTTACGCGGGATCAACTTAAACCCAGCACAAAGCCCTGAAGACATGGTATCTATTCGGTTATTTATAAATAACGATGTGGTGATCACCACGCGTAAGCGCCGATTATTATCAGTGCAAGATATTCTAGCCTCGTTGAATAATAATGAGGGGCCATGCAGTATTTCTGAATTGGTGTGTACATTAGCGCACAAGCTCACTTCACGTATGCAAACAGTAATTGATGAGCTAGATGAAAGCTTAGATGATTTTGAAGAGGAAATTGATGAGCCCAGTAAAAAGTTTGATAACCAAGGCTTGTCGCAACTTCGCCGTCAAACCATCGCGCTAAAGCGTTACTTAAAACCACAAAAAGAAGCACTCAGTAGCATGGTTAATAATCATTACCCATGGCTTTTTGACGATGATAAAGCCAAGCTAAATGAAACCACCAATTTACTTATTCGCTATTTAGAAGAGCTCGATAGTTCAATAGAGCGCGCACTTGTTATCCAACAAACCATTACAAATCAGGTCTCTGAGCAATTAAATCAGCGGATGTATGTAATGTCGGTGGTGGCTGCTTTATTTTTACCGCTGGGCTTTCTAACGGGATTATTGGGGGTCAATGTCGGCGGTATACCTGGAACAGAAAGCCCTTATGCATTCACTGCATTTGTGGTGTTTTTAATTGTTTTGACTGGTGGGATTGGTATTTACTTTAAAAATAAAAAGTGGCTGTAATTACAATACAGCTCCAACAAGGCACAAAAAAGGCGAACATGATTGTTCGCCTTTTGCATTGGTAACCCTTACTCTTGAAAGTAAGTGCCCCAACCGTCGTATTCTACGTCGCATTCAACCGCAAGCTGTGCAAGCTTATCAACGTCTTCCATTATAACGTCAACATCTAATTCGGCTTCAACAACAATGTCAAAACTCCAAATTTTTTCACCGTCTTCAAGCTCAAGTTCTGCTGGCTCTTCTACATCGTAACCTAGTTTAAACGCAGCCAATGCCGCTTGTTCTAACTTAGTAAAGTCTTCACATACAAAGTGGTGCTCTACTTCATAAAGAATTTCTGGATCGGACCCATCTTCAAGTAGTGAAGTTACGATGTCTTCACTTATTTCACGCCAGTTTTCCATTATTTCTCTCTCACTTGAGCATCTAATTCTGTTATTTTAGCAGCCATAATACTGTGCACACTTTTAGCATGTTCACGGGCACTGATACTGTTATCAAGTGCTATGGGGGCTAACATTTCAATGTAAATTGTACCATTATCCCAGCGATTTAGTTTAATGGTTTTATCGGTTGTGTTCATACATACTGGCACAACAGGCACCTCTGCACTCATTGCGGTATGAAATGCACCGGTTTTAAAGGGGAGTAAACCACGACCATAACTACGCGTCCCCTCAGGGAACATCCACACCGATAAGCCTTTTTGTTTTATTTTAGCCGCTGCTTTTGAGATTGTGCCAGCAGCTTTTGAACGATTTGATCGGTCGATTAAAATATTACCCGACAACCAATAAAGCTGACCAAAAAATGGGATCCATTTAAGACTTTTTTTGCCAACGCTCACACAATTTTTTGGTACCATAGCTGGAATAGTAAATAAATCGTAGCTATTTTGATGATTCGCTACATACACAGCAGGCCCCACCTTAAGCGCATCAGGATGATATTTTAGTTCTAATTTAACCCCAAGCATTTTAGCCATTGAGCCAAACCAACTTGCAATAACGTGCACATTACTAGGATGAAATGGTCTAAAAATTGATAACAACAAACCAAAAAAACAACTTAATAATATAAACAACAGCATTATTAAAATACGTATAACAGCTAGCAAGTGCGCCTCTTCAATATAACCACAATCATGTATTGTTTTATTATAACGTTATTTTGTTACGCAGACGAGAAAATAGCGCACAAGCGTGCGCTGAAATAAAACAGTCATAAAAAAACGGCTTACCTGAGTAAGCCGTTTTCTAATTTGATCTCAAGATTAACTTGGCTCTGCGTCTGAATTTGGCTCATCGACTTGTTGCGGTGTTAACTCTACCACGGCTTCATCAACGCGCTGTAAACCACGAGGTAACTTGTTCCCTCTGCGGCCTCGCTCGCCATGGTAATGCTCAAGGTCGCTTGGTTTAAGGGTCAGCTTACGCTTACCTGCATGCAGCGTAACACTGCTGCCTTGCGGCACAACAGCTAATACTTTTACAAACTCTTCGCGCGCTTGTACTTTAGCGCCCGGAATAGAAATAATTTTATTGCCTTTACCTTTACCTAGCTTAGGTAGGTCACGCAGTGGGAATAACAACATCCGCCCTTCGTTAGAAATCGCCATACAGTAGTCAGTAGCCACGTCGTTAACGCGAATTGGCGAAAGTAACACACCCCCTTTTGGCACACTCACTAACGCTTTACCGTTTTTGTTTTTGCTGACTAAATCTTTAAAGTCAGTAATAAAGCCATAACCGGCATCAGAAGCCATTAGCAATACTTGAGCGTCTTCACCCATAACTACGTGCTCAAAGCTTGCGCCTGAGGTTAGATTAAAGCGCCCTGTCATTGGCTCGCCTTGGCTTCTTGCAGAAGGAAGACTATGAGCATCAGTGGCAAATGCACGTCCAGCTGAATCTAAAAATACCGCAGGCTGATTACTTTTACCTCTCGCTGATGCTCTATAACCATCACCAGCTCGGTAATTTAATCCTTCTACATCTAAGTCATGACCCTTACCAACCCGTGCCCAACCTTTATCAGATAAAACAACAGTCACAGACTCTGAAGGGATTAAATCTTTTTCGCTCAGAGCTTTGGCTTCCACACGCTCAATAACAGGTGAGCGACGATCGTCGCCATACATTTCTGCGGCTTCTTGAATTTCTTTTTTAAGCAACGTCGACATGCGACGGTCTGAGCCTAATGTTTGCTCTAATTTGTCACGCTCTTTTGCCAATTCGTCTTGCTCACCACGAATTTTAAACTCTTCAAGTTTTGCCAAATGGCGAAGTTTTAATTCTAAAATGGCTTCTGCTTGAATATCGGTTAAATCAAAGCGCTCCATCAATATTGGTTTGGGCTTATCTTCAGAGCGGATAATTTCTATAACTTCATCAATATTTAAAAAGGCAGCCAGTAAACCTTCTAAAATATGTAATCGAGCCAGTACTTTATCAAGTCGATATTGCAAGCGACGACGTACCGTTTCGCGTCTAAAGGTTAACCACTCTGTTAAAATACTACGTAAATCTTTAACCTGTGGACGACCATCTAAGCCCAGCATATTTAAATTTACGCGGTAATTTTTTTCAAGATCGGTGGTGGCAAATAAGTGCGCCATTAATGGCTCAGCTTTAATTCGGTTTGAACGCGGCACAATCACAATACGGGTTGGATTTTCGTGATCAGACTCATCACGTAAGTCAGCCACCATTGGTAACTTTTTAGCGTTCATTTGCGCTGCAATTTGCTCAAGTACTTTTGCACCCGAACATTGGTGCGGCAAAGCGGTAATGACGATATCGCCCTGCTCTTCACAATACACAGCGCGCATTTTAATTGAGCCACGGCCGGTTTTATAAATTTTGTGAATATCAGCTTTTGGCGTAATTATTTCAGCATCAGTTGGATAATCAGGCGCATGCACTAAATCCAATAACTCTTCGAGCTCTGTTTTTGGCTTATCAAGTAATAAACAACAGGCACTGGCTACTTCACGCACATTATGCGGCGGTATATCGGTTGCCATACCCACAGCAATACCGGTGACACCATTAAGTAATATATGCGGTAAGCGCGATGGCAATACTAATGGTTCATCCATGGTGCCATCGAAGTTTGGCGTCCAATCAACAGTCCCTTGGCCTAACTCTTTAAGTAATACTTCAGAGAATTTAGATAAACGCGCTTCGGTATAACGCATTGCCGCAAACGACTTAGGATCATCTGCAGCACCCCAGTTACCTTGACCATCAACTAACGGGTAGCGATAAGAAAACGGCTGCGCCATAAGTACCATGGCTTCATAACAGGCACTATCACCATGAGGATGGTATTTACCTAATACGTCACCCACGGTACGGGCTGATTTTTTGTATTTAGCACTTGCCGATAATCCCAGTTCACTCATCGCATAAATAATACGACGCTGAACGGGTTTTAGGCCGTCACCAACGTGCGGTAAGGCACGATCCATGATCACGTACATTGAATAATTTAAATAGGCGTCTTCGGTAAAACGCCCCATTGTTTGCTGTTCAATTCCTTGCATTAGCAAGGTATCTGTATCACTCATTAAAGCTTACCTAGTTTTTCTTATAGCTTACGCGGTAAATTACGTTTGCGTAATCATCGCTTACCAATAGACTGCCATCATTTAATTGTGCAAATGCAACAGGGCGTCCAAATGTCGTTTCGTCTTGCATAAAGCCGGTGATCAGTGGCGTATACTTTGTTACCTTGGCATTTTCTATAGTTGCCACTGCCACTTTATAACCGACCTTTTTAGAGCGGTTCCATGAACCGTGCTCAGCTACAAATAACTGTTGTTTATAGCTATCAGGGAACTGCTTGCCGGTATAAAAATGAATACCCAATGGCGCAACATGCGCCCCCAATGCCAATGCAGGTTGAGTGTAGTCAGCAATGTTTTTGCCTTCACCAAACTCCGGATCAACAATAACGCCACCATGCACGTATGGAAAACCAAAATGTTCTTCTTCTTTAGTGATGCGGTTTAGCTCATCGGGTGGAATATCATCCCCCATCATGTCGCGGCCATTATCGCTAAACCATAGCATTTGCGTGCTAGGGTGAAAGTCAAAGCCTACAGTATTGCGCACACCTTTGGCTAAAGTGGTTATTTCTTTGGTGTCGGTGTTTAACGAAAAAATACGACCAAACCGAGGATCTTCCTCGCAAATATTACAGGGAACACCCACCGGAATAATCAGCTCGCCGTTTGGCGCAAAGCGTAAAAACTTCCAGCCATGGTGGCGCTCTGACGGTAAATCGCTATAAAACACTTCATACTCAGGGTTTTTGAGGTGCTTATCGATATTTTTAAAACGAATAATACGGTGCACTTCACCGACATATAAGTCACCGTCTTTAATCGCTAAACCCGAGGGCATATTCAGTCCCTCTGCAATCACTATTTTTTTATCTGCCACACCATCGCTGTTATGATCAATCATTGCATACACATTACCCGCATTACGCGACCCTGCATACACTATACCTCGGCTTGATACTGCAATTTGCCGAGCATTTTCAACATCATCAGCAAATAAGCTTATTTCAAACCCTGGGGCAGCGGTCAGCTTGTCGAGAATATTTTTCGCCATCACTGGCGATGACATAAAGCAGAGTAACAACAGTGTGCTAAATAGTCTTTTCATTTGCCTCTCCTGTAGCCCAAAGGCTTATTAAACTTGTGCTTTGTTACCGTGATCTTCAAGCCATTGGCGGCGATCTGATGAACGCTTTTTAGCAAGTAACATATCCATCATTTCCATTGTTTGTTCTTCTTCATCAAGTGTTAGCTGCACTAATCGACGGGTATTTGGATCCATGGTTGTTTCACGCAATTGTAGCGGGTTCATTTCACCCAAGCCTTTAAAGCGTTGCACGTTTACCTTACCGCGTTTTTTCTCTGCTTCTATACGCGCTAAAATGCCCGTTTTTTCATCTTCATCAAGCGCGTAATAAACATCTTTACCAATATCAATTCTAAACAGCGGTGGCATAGCAACATACACATGCCCAGTTTTTACCAATTGTGGGAAGTGGCGCACAAATAAGGCACACAATAAAGTGGCAATGTGCAGTCCATCCGAGTCAGCATCCGCTAATATACATATTTTATTGTAACGCAGCCCTGATAAATCACTTGAATCGGGGTCAATACCCAATGCCACTGAAATATCATGCACTTCTTGAGAGGCCAAAATTTGCCCTGATTCTACTTCCCAAGTATTTAAAATTTTACCTCTTAGTGGCATGATCGCCTGAAACTCACGATCTCGCGCTTGTTTAGCTGAGCCACCCGCTGAATCACCCTCTACTAAAAACAATTCTGTGCGGTCATTATCAGCAGCACTACAATCGGTCAGTTTGCCTGGTAATGCAGGGCCTGAAGTAACTCGCTTACGAACTACTTTTTTAGCCGCGCGTAAGCGACGCTGTGCATTTGAAATACATAATTCAGAAAGTAACTCTGCGGTGTCAGTGTGCTCATTTAGCCATAAGCTAAAGGCATCTTTTACGACACCCGATACAAACGCAGCACATGAACGTGATGAGAGTTTTTCTTTGGTTTGCCCTGCAAATTGTGGGTCTTGCATTTTTACCGACAATACATAACTACAACGTTCCCAAATATCATCTGGGGTGAGCTTTACACCACGTGGTAATAAGTTTCTAAATTCACAAAATTCACGCATCGCCTCTAAAAGCCCTTGGCGCAGGCCATTTACGTGGGTGCCACCTTGTGCGGTAGGAATTAAGTTTACATAACTTTCGGCTGTTGACTCACCGCCTTCAGGCATCCATACAACGGCCCAATCAGCGCCTTCAATAGAACTTGAAAACTCACCTACAAATGGGTCTTTAGGCAGTATCTCATAGCCTTTAACTGCTTCTACTAAGTAATCTTTTAAGCCGGTTTCATAAAACCACTCTTGGGTTTCTTTCGTTTGTTTATTTACAAACTTAATACGCAAACCTGGGCATAGTACCGCTTTGGCTTTTAATAAATGATTAAGCTTAGTCAGTGAAAAGTTAGCAGAATCAAAATAGCTGGTATCTGGCCAAAAGCGCACGGTAGTACCGGTATTGCGTTTACCCACTGAGCCAATAACATTTAAATCTTCAACTTTATCGCCATGCTCAAAAGCCATTCTAAATTGCTGTGCGTCACGGCGAACCGTTACTTCCACGCGGGTAGATAGCGCATTAACGACCGAGATACCTACCCCATGCAAACCACCAGAGAACTGGTAATTTTTATTTGAAAATTTACCACCTGCGTGTAATTTGGTGAATATTAGTTCAACCCCAGGAATACCTTCTTCAGGGTGAATATCTATCGGCATCCCCCGACCATCATCGCTCACTTCAAGTGAGTTATCTTCATGCAAAATGACATCAATACGCGTCGCATGCCCGGCCATTGCTTCATCAACACTGTTATCAATAACCTCTTGGCCTAAATGATTGGGGCGCGATGTGTCTGTATACATGCCTGGGCGGCGTTTTACCGGCTCTAATCCATTAAGTACTTCAATAGCTTCGGCGTTATAATTTTGTTGAGTCATAGTTTTTATCTTTATATACGCTAATATCTGATTTTAAGAAAATCGACAATGCTTGAAAAAGCTCGCTCAAAGCCATTAAAGCTATGATCGCCGCCAAATTCAATTAACTGTTTACATTGTGAGTAATACTTTATTGCGTGCTGAAAATTTAACACTTCATCCCCTGTTTGCTGTAATAAATACAACAGTTCAGGGTGTTTTAACTCTGTCACCGTTAATGCTTTTAACGCATCTATATGACGAGATTGTAATTGGTAATTATAATCTTGATACGGATTATAATTAGGCCCAAGTATAGGCTCTAATAATGTATATGGGGCAACGGCAGGATTAATTACCACCGCAGGAATTTGATAACGCTGCGATAAATACGTGGCAAAAAAACCACCTAACGAGCTGCCCAATAATACGGTATTCGGTGTTAATAGTTGTTCAAGCGCTATAATCGCCTCTATAGGTTCATGATTTAAGCGTGGCACACAATAATCAACATCATAGTGTGCCATAAGCTCACCAAAGCGCACAGCTTTATATGATTTTTCAGAGCTATTAAAACCGTGAATATAGATTACTCGTTTAACCATACCACGTCCGTGCGTATATGCACCTTTTGTTGCTCAGCATTTAAGTGCAGCATACGATAAGCCGCCCCTTTATCTTCTTGCTGCCAAGTAGCACTGTGCTTTGTAAACTGCACGGAACTGGCCGGTGTCGCGTAAATATCAAGCTCTCTAAATTGCTGTTGGTAGTTATTGTGAACATGCCCATGAAACAGCGCATCAACGCGGCCATTATTAACTAATAAATTTAATAGCTGCGGCCCATTTTCTAGCATGTGTTTGTCTAGGTAGCCATTAATAGGCAGTGGGTTGTGATGACAAAATGCAATATGACGATTATCTGAATCGACTAAACACGCCATAATTTCCTCTAAATGCGAGGGCGTCACCCACCCAGCAGGGGTATTTCCTTTAGAATTAATTAATATCAGTTCAAACCCTTGCGCCACAATATGTTTAGCGCGTTGTATTTGCCCGCCACTAATTAAATTGAGCTGATCAATTTCATCATGATTGCCGGGAACCCAAAATACGGGGCAATCAAGGTCACTATTATGAATCAGTTCAGCAAATAATAAATAGGAATTAAAGCTGTGATCTTGGGTTAAATCGCCACCAAATATCAAGGCATCAGGCTGCTGTTTTGCTATATCTGAAAGTGCCCTAGTAAAATGATCTGCGGTGTTAACCCCAAAATACTCGCTCTGCTTATCGCTAAAAAGATGACAATCCGTTATATGGGCTATACGAAGCTGGGCTTGCTCAAAATAATACGTATCATCAAACCAAGCCATTATTTACATCCCAATTAAGTGTTGATTGACCTCGCTCTACACAGGCAACCAACCAATCATATAAAAAAGCATTCAACTGATATTTTTCATCTTTTTGATGCATCTTAGGATTAGGGTAGCCATAGGAAGGTTTGATTCGTTGGTGGTAATCATGGTGGACAATTTCGGCTACCTTAGCATCATTATATAAGCGCACTGTTAAATACAAAGGCGAAATATCACTTACCATTCCTGATAACTGTTTAATAGATATATCAAGGGTGTACTTGGCAATATCATCTATGTTGATGGCAAATTTACTGTGGCCCAGTTTGATTTCTCTGACACTGCCAATCGCTCGTTCACGAGGTAGTAATTTTAAAAGGCGTACGTAATTATGCTCACAAAGTGTTAAATACTTTGGAAGGCTTTGAATGTATCGATTAGTCGTTAAAAGTGCTGTCAAAATACCGCCATTACTATTAAAAAATTAAAAACTATGCCCACTTCTTACGTATTCTGTCGCGATTTAGTGCTAACCATTGCAAGCAAATTACCGTAGCCGCATTATCTATCTCGCCACGATTGAGTCGCTCAAATGCTTCATCTAAATCCATAATATGCGTTTTAATATCTTCACCTTCGGTGTCTAAGCCATATATACCGGTATTAATTTGGCTTAAGTCGGCGTGAGCTAAATATAAAAACAAACGCTCTGTAGTACCGCCGGGGCTTGAAAGGTAAGACAACATAAACTCAAGTTCTGTTAAATTAAGTCCCGCTTCTTCAAACGCTTCTTTTTTAACAACCGACTCGTAATCTTCACTGCCATCGGTCATGCCCGCTATACATTCTAACAGCCAAGGCGTGTGTTTGCTTTTAATTGCGCCAATTCGAATTTGTTCAATTAGCAGCACTTGCTCAGTTACTGGGTCATAAGGTAAAACTGCGACCGCATCTCCGCGTTCAAGAATTTCTCGACGAATTACCTCAGACTCTCCACCCGCAAATAAGGCATGCTTAAATTGATAAAGGTTTATTTTAAAAAAACCATCATACAAATTTTCAATTGGTTTTAATCTCACATCGTCATGGGTAAATTTAATACGACTTTTATTCGCCATCTATTCTTTCCTTTTTGAGGGTGCAAATACATCAACGTCATTTAGGTATATATTCTGTTACACTTGAGAACGCTGTTTTACTAATTTTTTTTTTAGTTATTAGTTAAAACAGGTTAACATGCTACTAGTACAAAAATTGTCTAAGGACCGAACATCACATGAAAAAGAACATCCTTGCTGCACTGGTTAGTTTATCATGCGCATTGGGCTCAACCGTAGCCAATGCAGAAGATTTACTTCAAGTTTTTGAAATCGCAACAGCCAACGATCCTACCGTTTTAAAAGCAAAAGCCCAAGCTGATGCACAATCATACCAAAGCGATCGCGCTATGAGCGCACTATTACCGCAAATTGGTTTAAGCATGAGTTATGAAAAAAGTGACTCGACCTCTTTTCAAAGCATAGGCGATTTATCAAACCAAGTTAAAGTCGAAAGTGAAACGGACCAATTCAGACGTGGTATTAGCTTAAGCCAAACGCTATTTGATTTGGGCGCGTGGAATTCACTCGGCATTGCTGACAAACAAGCACTGCAAGCTAGTGGCCAGTACGATTTTGCTAAACAAGATTTAATAGTACGTGTGGCTGAAGGCTATTTTAACGTATTAAGCGCTATTGATAACCTTGAATTTGTACAAGCTGAAAAACGTGCCATTGAGCGCCAACTTGAACAAACTAAACAACGTTACGCTGTAGGTTTAACGGCTATTACCGATGTACATGAAGCACAAGCACAATTTGATAACTCAGTAGCGCAAGAAATCATTGCTAATAATGCGGTAGAAACAGCCCGTGAGCAACTACGTGAGATCACCGGTAAATACCATGCAAAGCTAGATATGTTAAACACCGAAACGTTTTCTACTGTTAAGCCAAGTACGCCTGCAACTGATTTAGTTAAAATAGCTAAAGACAAAAACTTAAATCTGCAAGTATCAAAAATAACGGTTGATATAGCTAAAGAACAAATTGAACTCGCAAAAGCAGGTCATTACCCAAAACTAACGTTAAATGCTAGCTACGGCGACTCATTAACAGATAGTGAGTTAAATGGCGTTAGTTTTGACGATCAACCTCGTTCAGATTCAAGCTCTATTGGACTAAACTTTAGCGTACCACTTTACTCAGGTGGCGCAACGGTTGCTGCAACAGATCAAGCACGTGCATTTTACGTTGCTGCGAGCCAAGATTTTGAAACCGATTATCGTGCAGTAACTCGCTCTGTTATTACTTCTTATAACCAAGTGGTATCTGATATTGCGACCTATAAAGCGCTTGAACAAGCGGTTATTTCAGCACAAAGCGCATTAAAAGCCACGGAAGCGGGTTTTGAAGTGGGTACACGTACCATTGTTGATGTGCTCGTCAGTACGCAAAACTTATACAACGCAAAGCGTAATCTTGCTGATGTGCGTTATCGCTATGTTGTGTCAACGCTTCGTCTAAAACAAGCAACAGGCACATTAAGCCGCGAAGACTTAGTGGGTATAAACCAAGGTTTAAATACTGTTAACTAAACACTATATTTCATTATATAACCACTAAAGCCAGCTTTTTGCTGGCTTTTTGTATTTTTGAGCGCATAGCGTTAAACTAGGGTCTGTTGACCTTTCAAGGTTAAATTTGCAGCAGCCTGTTTGGTATTTAGGCAAGGCAGAGTCTATGTGGTGTGGTTATTCCCCATAAATAGGCGATAACGTAGCATCAATGCCAAACAGGTGCTGCCCTTCGGGTTCTGCCTAGGAGCGATTCACTCTTTGTTGCCTACATGGATGTAGGTA
>NZ_PNCN01000266.1:0-258 GCF_005886135.1 Pseudoalteromonas sp. S4741
CATGAGGAAGTTAGGAGCCTCTGGCACTGAGATACCTAGCCATTGCATAAACTCTATGGTTTTTGCACAAACACAAGGCGTAAAGGTCAATATAATCCGATTAGGAGTCAGGCCTTGTGCTTTGCATGTGCTCGCATAACTGGTTATTAGATCTATGGTTGCTTGTGCGATGTACACGGCGTGAGAGATAAAAAACAGACACCCTTGTGCTGTTTTTTCTATTAAGCGTTGGTGCTCTTTGCGCTTATTGGCATGGCG
>NZ_PNCN01000267.1:0-364 GCF_005886135.1 Pseudoalteromonas sp. S4741
AGCACTTAAACCAAAACAAACCTGGCAAACAAATGCTTATGTTAAGCCCCCTATCGCTGAAAAACACGCTATTCATTTAAGTGCCACAGCCGTTGCTAATAAAAATGATAAAGTCTGTTATTATGTTATTGATATTACCGATTTTACAGAGCAGAAACGCGCGGATAATCTGTGACGCTACCTTGCTAATTACGCTGCGTTAACGGGCTTACCTACTCGAAGTTTAATGAATCAAAAAATCGAAAATGCCATTACCAGCGCCGCTAAAGACGATTAGCAATGCGCTGTTATATTTATAGATGTAGCTAAATTTAAACCCGGCAATGACTCTTTTGGCCATGCAGTGGGTGACAAAGTATTGTGC
>NZ_PNCN01000268.1:0-264 GCF_005886135.1 Pseudoalteromonas sp. S4741
TAGTTATGATCCGTGTAGTTAACCCTGCATACCCAGCGGGCATCATGCTAGCAATGTTGTTTGGGAACGTGTTTGCAGCTTTTTTCGATCACTTTGTAGTGCATGCTAATATCAAGCGGAGGGTGGCACGTAATGTGTAGTAATAACGAATCAAATGGCAAACCGCTAGCTGTTGTTGTCTCATTATGGTTTGTGTTTGCAGTTATTGTGTCGCTAACGTCTGTGCAACTTCTCCCTCTGCTTAAAGAATATAAAGGAAAACAT
>NZ_PNCN01000269.1:0-297 GCF_005886135.1 Pseudoalteromonas sp. S4741
GGTGGAGTCGTAACAAGGTAGCCCTAGGGGAACCTGGGGCTGGATCACCTCCTTATACGATTTAGAACTTATTTGTTCGTAGTGTCCACACAGATGATTGTTAGTTAGTTTGCTCTTTGAGTTGACTAATTAATATGCTCTTTAAAAATTTGGAAAAGCTGATAATAAAATTCGTATGAATAACACTGTTATTTGTACAGAGTTTTCAAAAGTAAAAAATGCCATTAATTATTGAATAGAAGAGTTATTTGGTATCAACTTTAGTATTCATTATTTTCTTCTGGCGAATTTTTACTG
>NZ_PNCN01000270.1:0-322 GCF_005886135.1 Pseudoalteromonas sp. S4741
TAGCCAGTGGTTTTTTATAATTAACGCTTAAGCAACCGCGTGTTCTAAAATTTCACGGCTTTCTTTTAGCGGAATCGCTTGGTTTTCACCAAGAGCACCCATGCCATGTGCTTCTAGTTTGCCAATAATATTATCAATGGCAGCCGCTTTATCCTCACCATGTTCAGTTAGCTGTGTTGCAACCTCAATGCTGGGGTAAAACGGTTCAATCGCTTGAATTGGTTGCTCTGCTAAATCGTCTGTTTGCTCAAGGCCAAATACGTTTTTACCCATTTGCTCTAGTTTCGCTTTTTTAACTGCAAATTGATTGCGCAATAAAGAA
>NZ_PNCN01000271.1:0-212 GCF_005886135.1 Pseudoalteromonas sp. S4741
GCTCATTAGCTTTCGCCTGCTGTTCTTCAATTGCACCACCTAGTTCTGACTTAACCCTGGGGTATTGATCTAGTAGATGTCGCAAAAGGTATTCTTTTACTAGCTTAAACACTTCACCCCGCTCAATTACTAATTAATATATAATGCAGTAAACATACACAGTGCGATAACCTCCTTCACGACGAATATAAATAATACCAGGGGTTTCAGTT
>NZ_PNCN01000272.1:0-244 GCF_005886135.1 Pseudoalteromonas sp. S4741
CAACATGTTGGTTTAATGGGTTGTCTTCCACTATAAGTAATTGATATTTTTCTAAAGAAATATTAGTGACATCAATTTTTGATAAACCATCAGCACTCTATTTGGCATTTGGCAGCGATGAATGAACTGGTAATCTAAAAGTAAACGTAGATCGATGCCCCTCTCTGCTTTTTAAATCAATAGCGACTCCCATCTATTCGACCAATTTTTTACAATTACTCAAACCTAATCCAGTACCACCGTA
>NZ_PNCN01000273.1:0-361 GCF_005886135.1 Pseudoalteromonas sp. S4741
TGCTAATATTCCGCCTTATTCGTTTTTTACTGTTGCTAGTTGTAACCCGCCGGTTTTAAGCGTCACGCAAGTAAACCCTCGCGATAATGCAAATAAAGATAAGATAAATAATTTAATCGCTACCAAAGAGGGCGTAGTTAATATAGTTAGCCATTCGCTTGTTGATCAAATGAACCAAAGCTGCGCTAACTATCCACGTGACGTGAGTGAATTAGATGCTGCATATATACAGCGTACTCCCACCAAATTAGTCAGTGTACCAAGTGTTGCGGCGTCAAAAGTACGCTACGAATTTAAGTTGCGAGAGGTGAGTACTATTTCCGATGAGGCCAGCGCGGGGCTTATGATGCTGTTTGATGTG
>NZ_PNCN01000274.1:0-343 GCF_005886135.1 Pseudoalteromonas sp. S4741
ACAAAAACAAAAAGGTAATTAGCGTTCGTACGCGGGTTTGCGCCTTAATCTGTTTTTTTAGATAAACAGTTAAAAGAAGAAATAGACAATATAGCCGATAAGTTTGCTGATAAAGACAAAGCCGCGCAAGAAGCACAAACCCAAATTAATTGTGTGCATCAAGCTTCGATGCCTATCCCAATAGGAAAATACCCAACGGTGCGTTATTCTTTGGTAGAGTGCTTTCATAAAACGGGTCGCAAACATCAAATACGTCGGCATTTAAAGCACTTGTATTTGCCTATTTTGGGTGATGTAAGTCATGGCGGTACGAAGAATAAACAGTTTTTTATGGATCTTTTTT
>NZ_PNCN01000275.1:0-256 GCF_005886135.1 Pseudoalteromonas sp. S4741
TGTTGCTGTATCTGAAGCCGGAGTAAACGAGGGAAAATAAGCCACTCCACCCCCAACTGTAGCTGCGGCAAGTGATTTTTACCCGGTTGCTAATTCATATCGGCAACATTTAACTATAGCTACATCAGCCTCTAGTTCAACAAACCCATCTACATCGGCTACTAACCTACCCAATGGGTCGCTATTCATCAGCATTAAATCAGATGCCTTGATTGTTGCAGGTGCCCCTGTTTTAAATGAATTAGTCACTGTATTT
>NZ_PNCN01000028.1:0-4301 GCF_005886135.1 Pseudoalteromonas sp. S4741
TTGGCTTAATCTCTGCCTAAACCTAGAACCTTTATTTTATAAACCCGCTGCCCGCATCCCGCTACCCGCATCCCGCATCCCGCTGCCCGTAGCTCGCTGCCCGCTGCCCGCATCCCGTAGCTCGCAGCGCTCAGGTTAATCAACCAAAATTGATGTATATCAAGATGCTAATAGATTTAACCCTATAAAGATAGCGTAATACTAAACGATAAAATATGATTAACGTGTAAATTAAGCGCTGGCTGATTAGTTTAGTTGTTAGCTGCTTCTATTTAGTAATTAAACAGAGTAAAATTTAGTTAATTTATTATCTATTATGAGCTTTTTCATGTCTATTTCGCATACCCTAATTAGTCAACTTGTTACCTTAGCACTTGATGAAGATCTAAATTACCAAAGCGCTGAACAAGGCGATATTACCGCACAGCTTATTCCGCAAGCAGAGCAAGCCAATGCGAAAGTGATCACCCGTGAAGACTGCATTTTTTGTGGTAAAGACCTTATTATTGAAGTATTTAAACAAGTCGACCCAAGTGTAGTTGTAAAAATATGCGTGAACGACGGCGACTTAGTTAGTGCCAATAGCACTTTATTTACCGCATCAGGTTCTGCTCGCGCTATTTTAACAGCCGAGCGCACCGCACTTAACTTTGTTCAAACGCTTTCAGGCACAGCCACCACCACCGCGCATTATGTAAAAGAGTTAAGTGGTACTAGCACGCAACTGCTCGATACCCGTAAAACTATTCCAGGTTTACGCGCATTGCAAAAATACGCGGTAAAATGTGGTGGTGGTGCAAACCACCGAATTGGTTTGTTTGATGCGTTTTTAATTAAAGAAAACCACATAGCAGCCTGTGGAGGAATTAATAACGCGGTTACTCAAGCTAAGCTAAATCATGCCGATAAACATATAGAGGTTGAGGTTGAATCGTTTGATGAGCTAGAGCAAGCCATTAACGCAGGCGCCGATATTATAATGTTAGATAATTTTAGCCCCGAGCAAATACGCCAAGCAGTTAGCATTACAAATAAGCGCGCAAAACTTGAAGTGTCGGGTAATATGACCCTAGAAACACTAAAAGCCTACTCGCAAGCTGGGGTCGACTTCATTTCAAGCGGCGCGCTTACAAAAAATTTACAATCAATCGATTTATCGATGCGATTTGAGTAAGTAATGCAAAAAATATTTACTCTTTATTTGCGCTAATTGATTGACAGGTTTTAAAAAAGGGCATTAAATAATTCAAAAGGATTATTTGTAACAAGTTATTAAATTAATGCGTTTTTTATAAAGCTTTTACATACAAAAGCGCAATAAACAGTGTTAGACTCATTCACATTGACTAGTTTTAAATTTTCAATTAGTTAAAAAGACTGAAAAAAACATTTGTAAGGGACAGAGTAAAAATAAGCGACAGGGTTTATTTTTATAATTAACTTGTAACTTACACAGGTTATAACTAGCTTTTAATAGTTAGGCTTATACTCAAGCAAGGGACGAGTAACGAATAACCGCCATGCAGTGTGTGTTTAAACGGCCAATAATTTACCGCTTAAACACAGCATTAAATTTGGCAAAAATGATTTTATTTTTTGTAGTAACAGGTTAAGTGAACACATAAGTTACAGTTTAAAAACTTATACCCGTTTGGCTTACCACAACATTATCCTTTAGGAGAGGAAACATGCAAACAATGACACAACAGAACCAAAAGGGTTTCACCCTAATTGAATTAATGATTGTAGTAGCAATCATCGGTATTTTAGCAGCAGTAGCACTACCTGCTTATCAGGATTATACTGTGCGCGCACGTGTGGCCGAAGGGTTAGGGTTAGCGTCTGCTGCTAAGATTAATGTACAGGATGTATTAGCATCTGGAAATCCAAGAGGCTTAGCAACTGGTTATGCTACAGGTTATAATGCACCAACTGCTACAGCAAACACCGCGAGTGTAGCTATTGCAGCTGGAACAGGTGTCATTACTGTTACAACTACTGCAGCAGCTGGTGGGGGTACAGTAATAATCACACCTAATGCACCAATTGGCACTGCATTACCTCTAGGTACAGCAGCATTTACTCCACCTGCAGATGCCGTAAACTGGCGCTGTGCCACTCTTGGAGCTGATATTAAAGCCTTTGCAGGAGCTGCTGCTGGTTCATTACCAGCTCGCTTCGCGCCTTCTGAATGTAAATAAGTGATAGCAGGGCAAAGCAATATAACTCTTTGCCCTTAAAATAAATACAATGAAAAAAACGTTTCTTACAAATCTTATATTATGCCATATAGCCGTTTCTCTTTTTGTTATTTTATTACCTATATTGGCTCTAATCTCAATTTGGTATCCTGAAAATTTTTCTGAAATTTCAGCTAGCGATCAAATCTTTCATATTATACTAGCTGTAGAGTTTGGCTTATTTTTCGGACTTTTACTGCTCCTATTTTTCGGTAGAAAAAACAATATAAATAAAACACTACTTGTTTACTCTATAATACTTACACTACAAATTAGTTCCGCTTTTGTTGGACTAAAAACCCTTTATGATGCAAAGCCTATGTATGTAGTGTATGAATTTGATAGGTATAGAGTAGTAAGACCTATTGATGTAGTTTGGGGAACGGAGGAAGTTGAATATAATTTACTTTCTGGCCCCGTACTTTATAGCACTTTAAAGTATGCTTCAAATGATATTAGATTTTTAAGCAGTATAAAAGACTCCATAAATGGTTTGCATCCAGCATTTAAAAAAGATCGGCTAATTCCATATCAAAATTCAACTAAAAATATCATTAAACACAGTAAAACAGCTCAACATTTGGGTGATGTAGATATAAAAAAAGTTATGATGTGTGGAAAAGATATAGAGATTAAGTCAATAGGGTACTATCCTCTAGTGAGCCAATTGAGCGATGAGTGGATCGCATTAATTAACTTAAATGACGCCAGCATCATTTGCTACCTTAATATAAACGGATGGGGAAACCCTTGATAGTTATTTATGACTAAGAAAGTTGATAAAAAAGAGCTAGATACTTTTCAGTGGGTCGGCGTTAGCACTAGAGGAAAACGCTTAGAGGGTGAGCTTACGGGATCTAGTATTGCTTTAGTAAAAGCCCAACTACGCAAACAAGGTATTACTCCCTCAAAAGTAAAACGTAAAGCCAAGCCACTATTTGGCTTACAAAGCGTACAAAAAATCACCCCAAAAGATATTGCCTTAGTTACTCGGCAAATAGCTACTATGCTAATGGCGGGTGTACCGCTGATACAATCGATTGAGATGATAGGCTCAGGCTCCACTAATAAAAGCGTGAGTAAGTTAATGGGTGCTATCGGCGATGAAGTAAAAGCTGGCCAGCCCTTATCAACAGCGCTGAGAAAGCACCCTCGCTATTTTGATGATTTATATTGCGACTTGGTGGCATCAGGCGAGCAATCTGGCGCACTGGATAAAATATTCGACCGCGTTGCGCTATATAAAGAAAAGTCAGAAGCGCTAAAATCAAAAATTAAAAAAGCTATGTTTTACCCTATAGCAGTCTTGGTGGTGGCGCTGATTGTAACCTCCATATTACTGATTTTTGTGGTGCCGCAATTTCAGGAGATTTTTAATGGCTTTGGCGCCGAGCTGCCTGCCTTTACTTTGTTTGTAATCGCTATTTCTGAATTTATGCAAGCCAACTGGTGGATAGCGCTCATTGGCGTTGTGGCGTTTGGTTATATATTTAAAGAAGCCCATTTAAGAAGTTTAAAACTGCGTGATGCTACCGACCGCGCCATACTTAAGCTTCCGGTTGTCGGCATGATTTTAAATAAAGCTGCAGTGGCACGCTATGCGCGTACTTTATCGACCACCTTTGCTGCGGGTGTACCACTGGTAGATGCGCTTGATTCTGCTGCCGGTGCATCAGGTAATGCGGTTTATCGTTATGCAATTTTAGAAATAAAAGCCGAGGTAAGTTCAGGTAACCAAATGAACTGGGCGATGCGTAACTCTAAAATATTCCCCGATATGGTGATACAAATGGTCGCCATTGGTGAAGAATCAGGATCGCTTGATGGCATGCTGGCAAAAGTAGCCACTATTTACGAACAAGAAGTAGATGACGCCGTAGATGGCTTATCTAGCTTACTTGAGCCGTTAATAATGGCGGTACTCGGCGTATTAGTTGGCGGATTAATTGTGGCCATGTACTTACCTATATTCCAACTAGGTTCAGTTATTTAGCTTCGAGCTTCGAGCTTCTAGGCCCGTTACCCGAAGCCCGTTGCCCGAACCTTTAACCTTTAACCTTT
>NZ_PNCN01000276.1:0-219 GCF_005886135.1 Pseudoalteromonas sp. S4741
GAATGAGTTTTTGGATCCATACAAGGACAATAAAAGGACACCATGCCCATCAGAAAATCAACATCTTTACCAACATCATGATCTACATCAACTACACCGCCATGTAGACCCTCGTAAAACATCAGGTCTGTATTTTGCTCAAGATCATGCCAAGGGGTAAATGTCCCAGGTAACTGGTTATAAGGCACGGATTCATCAAAGGTGTGTATAGATCGACGA
>NZ_PNCN01000277.1:0-272 GCF_005886135.1 Pseudoalteromonas sp. S4741
ATAGTGCGATTACCTCGCGCCCCTCCGCAGTGCTTGGCAAACTCTATACACCGATGCTCGATGAAACAGGATATTGACAAACGGGCATTGGCTCATGGTATGGCCGAAAATTTCATTGTTATTACACCTCTAACGGCGATATTTACGATATGTTCGCTATGACGGCAGCTCACAAAACCTTGCCCTTACCGAGTTTTGTGCGCGTAACAAATACCGCCAATGGCCAATCTGTTATATTACGGGTTAACGATCCCGGGCCTTTTCATGACGAT
>NZ_PNCN01000278.1:0-216 GCF_005886135.1 Pseudoalteromonas sp. S4741
ATTGACGTTACTAATGTTTTTGCTGCATTGAAACAATTTTTAATTGAACATAAAAGCATTGAAATAGATCTAAAAGAAGAGGTCATGACCGGTACATGGGAGGCATAAATAGAAGACATTGTTGACTTAGTGATTGGTGCACCCGCCCCCGTGCCTGCTCAAAAACGGATCAGGCCAGTGAAAATCACGGATATTCAAACTGTACTTGTGGTTCTC
>NZ_PNCN01000279.1:0-268 GCF_005886135.1 Pseudoalteromonas sp. S4741
TTTTAAGTTTGCAGATACATACCCTTTATCTGCATATAAACTACCTGTAACATTATCGACGATATCAAATAACGGCTGTCTATCATAAAAATTACCAGCTGTCACTTTTACAGCTAATAAACACCCTTCATCATTCATGATGAGGTGAAGTTTAAAGCCATAAAACCAGCCCATTGGTTTTATGGGGTTTAGTGTTGAACGAGACGATTGGGGAGAGTTACGAGAAAAGTGAGCAGTTACTTACAACAAAACACCGCCATCAATTTGC
>NZ_PNCN01000280.1:0-279 GCF_005886135.1 Pseudoalteromonas sp. S4741
GTGCTTTTAGTTTTCAGCACTATGAAGACGATAAGCAAAATCGGCAATGCCTTGTAACGCGACATTTTGCAAATAATCAAAGCCAATATGGCCACTAAACTAGAGTTGGGGGTGCTCGTAGTATTTCGACGCTGGTAGCTTTAGTAACACTTTAACTTGTGCATTAAACGCCGCTTATTTTTTCGCGTTCCGCTTAAATACATAATGGTTGTTATCGTGTGTGCAATCAGCTTGCTCGCCGGTATTTTCTGTTCGAAGTTCCTTAATTACCATTACTGC
>NZ_PNCN01000281.1:0-267 GCF_005886135.1 Pseudoalteromonas sp. S4741
TTTAAGGTCGCCTCCACTGCCCTCTGCTACCACTTCTTCTCTATGGTTGTTTTTAGCAAGCGCCGCAAATTGTGAACGAACTTCTGAATGTTATACTTCAACATCCACACCATCTAATTATGGTAACTGTTCGAACACTACTCGCCATTCTTCTGGCACCGAAGACGCATCGTCAAAATACGCTTCAAAAAGCTCTACAACATAAGCAACCTTACCGCAGTTTAAAAGTGAACATACAAGCCATGCCTTCAACACACCTTCGTGCAT
>NZ_PNCN01000282.1:0-324 GCF_005886135.1 Pseudoalteromonas sp. S4741
TTATATCATCAAGTAAAGCGCTGAATGGGCTTGGAGCTTTATTTAAAATCAATCCAAAGAATGTCCCTTTAAAGCACCAGTCGTCGACGTCTGTATTTCCCTGGAAGCCAATAATACGAGATTGACCACTACCTAGAACAAACCAGCCAAATGAAGATGCTATTTCACGTAAAATATAAAAACCAAAGCCCGAATTATAGTATGTATTTAAAGAGTCATCAATATAACTAATACGAGATATCCCTGATTTAATAGCCTGTAATAATGCTTCAGAATCAGTTGTAACATCAAATTAACTTCTAAGTCAATCAGGTATTCCTACTC
>NZ_PNCN01000283.1:0-240 GCF_005886135.1 Pseudoalteromonas sp. S4741
GTTTTGCTTCTTAATCAGCTTGCAAAATTACAACATCAGTAGGTTGATCTGCTAATAAACTTTCGATTTTTGCTGAAACACGTTCAACATCAACTTGCTGTTTATCAATCCAGATTGCACCGTCACAGCGAATTGCAATAAAAATGTTAGCATTGTTATGCTACGTACCTGGGGAAGAATTTGGTTTATTGAACTCGATACCAGCCTCTTTAAAGAACGATGTAGATACGATAAAGAAAA
>NZ_PNCN01000284.1:0-294 GCF_005886135.1 Pseudoalteromonas sp. S4741
TTGCCTCAGGCTTTAAAAGTGTTAGGCGTTTTAATGATGCTTTTTTAAAACAACTTAAAATTGCTCCATCAGCGATCAGAAACGCCAGGCACACAACTAATATTGGGCTCACATTAATTTTGCCTATTCGTACGCCGTATAACTGGCGGGCATTGCATGGGTTTTTAGCAAAGCGACTAATAGAGCCAATATAGTGGTTAACGCCAACCAGATATGGGCGTACTTTTAAATATAAATCGTGTAGAGGGCGCTTTGATGCTGAGTTTGTTGCAGAGAAACATCATTTTCGGGTGC
>NZ_PNCN01000029.1:0-29499 GCF_005886135.1 Pseudoalteromonas sp. S4741
GGTTAAAGGTTAAGGGTTAAGGGTTAAGGGTTAAAGGTTAAAGATTTTATCTTGCACCTTTTGCCTTTAGCCCTGCACCACTCTATTAACCGCCAATAATCATCGTTAGCTTTGCTATAAACTCTTTCGCTGCTTGCTCAGAGTTAATTTTAAAGGCTACCCCATAATGAATAGGCTGCGTACTTTTATAAATACGGGTAGGAAAACGGGTCATTTCACTGCTATGAAAATAGCCTTGAGTACGCACAACCCCATCAATATCAGTAAAGTCATCGCTAAACACTTCAAATGCAGGGCGGATCACAATTTTACCTTTACCTGTTTCCGCATGGGTGTAAAACGCCTCTTTAGAGTTTACTAGCATATACTCAGCTATGTTTTTTATTTTAAAGTTACTTCTACACTCTAGTTTGATCAGCTGCTCGGTTAACTCGTCTGCACTAAATGCCACGTGACTTTCCTTTTTATTTAATAGGGGGTCAGACTAACTCATGCATGAGTGAAAGTCCGAAATTTATTTATTCACTACACACAAAAGCTAATTGCTGATTTTTATAACTCAACCGGCTTATTTCAGTATCGCAATATTGGCTTAAATCAAGCCACTGCGATATAGCAGAGCCACGTGTTAATTTGCGCTGGTAAACACGGTTTTTAATTGCGTAAGCAATGGTATTTTCATCTTTTAAGATGAAATCTTGTACTTGGTTTGGCAATCTAAGTATATCGGTAACTTGCTTAGTTTGTGGATCAAAACGCGCTAAGTGATGCTGCCCGTGTTTACTATGGCTAAATAAAAACTCAGCCTGCGCTTTATTATAAATAAGCGTACGACCAATATCGCTTGCTACCACCTCACCTTTTGCCGCAGCAACCGAGGTATATTGCAGCGTGTGTGGTTCGCCTAAAATAAACATCACTAAATCGTTGTTACTTCCCCAAGCGTGATAGCCTACAGGTTCAATCCAATCAAAAATACGACTTGCAGCCAACTCGGGTGCCAACGGATATTGCCATAGTTTTTGTTTACCATCGTCTTCAACGACAATCGCCGATAAGTGCTGCCCATCCGGTGTTAAAGTGGGCGAGTATTCACTTTGTGGCGTATTAGTGACCATAGACGTTTGTTTTGATGATAAGTTGTAAAGCGCAATATCTGTTTGACTCTGGTCATTACTGATTATTTCTCGGGTATAGTATAGGCCGGTGTCGGTTAAATGGGGTTGATTGTTATAGCTCGTTTTATCACTAACAATGCTTACACGTATACCATGCGGAGAATTTAAATCGGCGAGCAAAATTTGGCTTTTAGGCATACTTGCCTGGGCAATATCTAGCGTTAAAGCATTTATAGCTATAAGCCCTAACAATGGTTTAATCAGTTTCATGCTTTCTCTCGTTTTAATTTTAAGCACCTCATGATAACGTTATTTACTGATGACGTCACTTGACCTAAGTCAGTCAACTCTTTATAACTAACGGGTCATAAAAAAGAGAACAAACATGTCAGCTAAACACCCTATTATTGCAATCACCGGCTCATCTGGAGCGGGCACAACGACCACCACTAACGCCGTGAAGCATATTTTCCGTAGCCTTGATATCAATGCGGCATTTATCGAAGGTGATAGCTTTCATCGTTATACACGTCCTGAAATGGACAAAAAAATTCGTGAAGCACAGCAAGAAAGTAAACACATTAGCTATTTTGGCCGAGAAGCTAACGACTTTGGCGCCTTAGAAGACTTATTTACTAAATACGGTGAAACCGGTGAAGGAAAACTTCGTCGTTATTTACACACCTTTGATGAAGCCGTGCCTTATAACCAGTTACCTGGGACATTTACCCCATGGCAAGAACTTGAGCAAAATACAGACCTGATGTTTTACGAGGGTCTACATGGCGGTGTAGTTGATGAAGATCATGATGTTGCTAAACATGTTGATTTACTCATAGGCATGGTGCCTATTATTAACCTTGAATGGATCCAAAAACTCATTCGCGACACCTCAGAACGCGGCCATTCTCGTGAAAAAGTCATGGATTCTATTGTGCGCAGTATGGATGACTACATTAATCATATAACGCCGCAATTTTCTCGTACCCATATTAACTTTCAGCGAGTCCCCACCGTTGATACTTCCAACCCATTTAGTGCGAAAGATATCCCCTCCCTTGATGAAAGCTTTGTTGTGATTCGCTTTAGAGGGATTGATGATGTTGATTTTCCGTATTATTTGCGGATGATTGAAGGCAGTTTTATGTCGCGTATAAACACCTTAGTGGTGCCTGGTGGTAAAATGGGTCTCGCGATGGAACTGGTGCTCACGCCTCTGATAAAAGATATTATTTTGAAAAAACGCGCCTTAGCAAAGTTAGCACCGCCTGAAATTCCTATTTAGACTCTTTTTTGTGAACTCTAACTCACGTACACTGCTGATTTTAAGTATGACGAGTTTAATATGTCGCAATCAATTAAAATTATTGTTGGATCTAAAAACCCAGTAAAAATCAATGCCGCTAAACATATTTTTGCGATGTATTTTCCTGAGCATGTAATCGAATGTAGTGGCGTTCACGCGCCCTCAGAAGTACCCGATCAACCCTTAGGTGAAGAGCAAACCTGCTTAGGGGCTCAAAATCGCGTTAATTACTGTAAAAGCCACTATCAGGCAGACTACTATATGGCGATGGAAGGTGGTGCAGCGCAATTTAGTTATGGTGCAGCAACCTTTGCCTATGTAGTTATTGATAATGGCACACAGCAAGTTACAGGCCGAAGCAGTAACTTACCCCTGCCCGCTGTGTTTTATAAAGCATTGCTTCAAGGTGAAGAGCTTGGTGACGTGATGGATAAAGCTTTTAATACCACCAATATTAAACAGCAAGGGGGTGCTATTGGCTTATTAACTGATCATCATGCAACACGAGAAAGTACCTATACTCAAGCGCTGACACTCGCCATGGCGCCTTTCCTTAATCCCACTCTATATAATCAATAACGGATGTTTTAATGAAGTATAACTACGTATTATTTGATGCCGACGAAACCTTATTTAGCTTTAATGCCTTTGCTGGCCTTAAAAACATGCTAGCAACCTATGACATGGATTTTACCGAGGCAGATTATGCCCATTATCAAAACACCAATAAGTCACTATGGATTGCTTATCAAAACAACGAGATCACCTCAAGTCACTTACAAGTAACTCGTTTTAGCGAACTGGCAAATAAACTAGATGTGCCAGCTCAACAGCTCAATGATGATTTTTTATCAGCAATGGCCGAAATTTGTATGCCTTTACCCGGCGCCGTTGAATTATTAAATGCCCTTAAACCCCATGCCAAGCTGGGCATTATTACCAATGGTTTTTCTCAGTTACAAGCACGTCGCCTAGCGCATACGGGGCTGCAAGATATGTTTGACTGGTTAGTTATTTCTGAGCAAGTTGGCATTGCTAAACCTGCAAAAGAGATATTTGAGCACACCTTTAACTTAATGGGTAATCCACCGAAAGAGCAAATTTTAATGGTCGGTGATACCGCCAGCAGTGATATTCTTGGCGGTCAAAATGTGGGCATTGACACTTGTTGGCTGCAACATCCTGGCGTGAACTTGCCTGAGGGAATTAAACCAACATATCAGGTAACCCAGCTTAAACAGTTGCAAACTATATTAGGACTTTGATAATAAAAGCCTGAGTGTAATTTAGCTGTTTAGCTAATTAACAAACAAAAAAATGACGCTAATAAGCGTCATTTTTTATAACTGTATATAAGTGATTAACTAATTAGGCGTTAGCTAGCTCAAGGCCGGGTGCAGGCATCGTTACAGGCGTTTCAAAGGTTGCCCACTCCCATGCTGACTCAGTTGCCATAATTTTGCGTAGTAACTTATTATTTAAATCATGACCTGATTTAAATGCGGTTACTTTACCTAAAAGATTGTGACCTGTCATAAACATGTCACCTACACAGTCTAGTATCTTATGCTTGACGAACTCGTCTGCGTAACGCAAACCGTTCGGATTTAAAACTTTAAATTCATCAAGTACCACTGCGCTATCCATGCTGCCACCTAGTGCTAGGTTGTTCGCATGCATGTATTCAATGTCTTTCATAAAGCCAAAAGTACGCGCACGGCTTATCTCTTCAGTGAAACTTTGTGCCGTAATATCTAAACCAACACGTTGGCGGCTTTCATTGATTGCAGGGTGATCAAAAGCAATTTCGAAATCGATGTGGAATCCGTCGTAAGGTTCTACTTCGGCCCATTTATCACCTTCTTCAATACGTACTTTTTCTTTTATACGAATAAAGCGTTTTGCAACATTTTGCTCTTCAATGCCGCCTTTTTGTAATAAATAAATGAATGGCAATGCACTTCCATCCATTATTGGTACTTCTGAGCTATCAAGTTCAACAATTAAATTGTCGATACCCATTGCCGCAACCGCCGCAATTAAGTGCTCAGTAGTCGATAAGCGAACGCCATCTTTGTTAATTAAACAGGTACACAATTGCGTATCACCAACGGCTTCAGGTGTTGTTTCAAAATCAACAACCGGATCAAGGTCGACACGACGAAATACAATCCCAGTATTTGCGCTCGCAGGTCGGAGAGTTATTGTGACCTTCTCACCTTTATGAAGTCCAATTCCTATGGCTTTGACTACTTGTGCAATCGTACGCTGTTTAATCATAGGTTCGCTCACTTTAGTATATATTACAGTTAGACGGCGGAGTGTAACATGAATACGGTATAACTACAACATTCGTTCACATTTCGCACAAAAATACTGTTTTTTATTAATCTGCTTGTTTACGTAAAAAAGCAGGGATGTCGAAATAATCGCCACCTTCAGACTTATCTGTTTTCTTAGCGCTGCTTGACGACGTATTCGCTGAAGAACTTGAAGAGCTCGTCGATGTGCTTTGCTCTTTTGATTCTGTTTGCGTAGTCGTTGCAGGCTCTTCTGTACTTGCGCCTTGGCTTGCAAAGCTAGGAACATACATGCTGCTGTTTGTTTGCGTGCTTGAACTGGCTACATCAGAACCTGATGCTTTTTTAAAGCCGTTATCTACAATACCAAACTGTGGACGACGATCGCCGCCTAAGCCAGTTGCAACAACCGTTACACGTAGCTCATCTGTCATTTCAGGGTCGATTACCGCCCCCACAACTACCGTTGCATTTTCAGACGCTAACGCCTTAACGTGATTACCTACGATTTCAAATTCTTCAATCGCGATATCCATGCCGGCAGTAATATTGACCAAGATACCTTTAGCACCGGTTAAATCAACGTCTTCTAGTAATGGGCTTGAAATAGCCGCTTCTGCTGCTTCTTGTGCACGATCAGGACCCGAGGCAGATGCAGTCCCCATCATGGCTGTACCCATTGCAGACATAACAGTACGTACGTCGGCGAAATCCACGTTAATTAGACCCGAGCGTGTGATTAGCTCAGCAATACCCTGTACCGCACCAAATAATACGTCATTTGCTTTAGCAAACGCATCCAGTAAAGTTGTCCCTTTACCTAATACTTTTAGTAATTTGTTATTTGGAATAGTAATTAACGAGTCCACGATTTCAGACAATTCGTTAATCCCCTGCTCTGCAGCAGCGGCACGTTTTTTACCTTCAAAATCAAATGGACGCGTTACTACTGCCACGGTTAGAATGCCCAGCTCTTTAGCTATTTTAGCCACGACTGGCGCAGCACCGGTTCCTGTACCGCCGCCCATACCTGCCGCTATAAATACCATATCGGCGCCTTCAAGGCTGGCACGGATGGTTTCGGCGTCTTCTTCAGCCGACTGACGGCCTACTTCAGGGTTTGCACCCGCACCTAACCCAGAGGTTATTTGCGTACCTAATTGTACCGTTACATCTGCGGCTGAATTACGTAATGCTTGTGCATCCGTATTCGCTGCAATAAAACGAACGCCTTCTATTTGTTGTTTTACCATGTGCTCAACTGCGTTACCGCCGCCGCCACCAACACCGATTACTTTTATTACAGCTTCTTCGCTGTGTTGTTCCATTATATCAAACATATTTACTCTCCGACTTGAGTACTAAAACTCGCCTTGAAACCATTTTGTGATGCGGTTCCACCAATTATTATTATCATCCGCTTTCGACTTTTGTGCATTCATCGACTGCATAGTACGCCCGTATTGTAACAAACCTACAGCGGTTGCGTACGATGGATCATCAACATAATCAGTTAAACCTACTACACCAATTGGTTTACCTATTCTTACTGGCATCTGAAAAATATCTTCAGCCACTTCCATTGCGCCAGTCATTTTAGCAGTTCCGCCAGTAATGACGAGACCTGCTGCAATTTGGTCTTCTAATCCTGAACGACGAATTTCTTCCATCGCCAGTTCAAATAATTCTCTAAAACGTGGCTCAACCACTTCTGATAACGTGTGCCTAGACATCAGTCTTGCTGGCCGCCCACCTACGCTTGGCACTTCAATCGTATCTTCGCTGCTCGCCATTTGGCTACTTGCACAGGCATATTGTACTTTGAGTGACTCAGCATGTGATATAGGTGTACGAAATATTTTTGCAATATCACCGGTTACTTGGTTGCCTGCCACCGGAATAACCGCCGAATGACGCAGCGCACCATTAATATAAATAGTGATATCCATAGTACCACCACCAATATCAAGCACCGCAACACCTAACTCTTTTTCGTCATCCGTCAGTACGGAATAACATGAAGCAAGCGCTGTGAATATAAGTTGGTCAACTTCAAGCCCGCAACGTTCAACACATTTTTCTATATTTTTAGCCATGTCGTTGGAGCAGGTAATAATGTGCGCGCGTGCTTCCATGCGCACACCGCTCATGCCGAGTGGGTTTTTAATCCCCTCTTGCATATCAATGCTGTACTCTTGCGGCAAAGCATGCAACATTTTGCGTTCAGCTGAAATTGGCACTGAACGAGCAATGTGTATTACATTTTCAATGTCTTCATCGGTTACTTCGGTGTTATTAATAGCCACAACACCGCTTTCGTTCTGACACTGAATATGCTTGCCAGAAATACCCAAATAAACCGAGCTAATACGACAATCAGCCATCAATTCGGCTTCATCTATAGCGCGGCGAATAGACTCAGACACTAAATTTAAATCGTTAACACCACCTTTATCCATTCCATGAGATACTTGGCTCCCCACGCCAACAATGCTGAGCTTGTTATCTGTGGTGATTTCACCTACCGTGGCCACTACTTTAGAAGTGCCAACGTCTAATCCAATCACTAGGTTTCTTTCTGCTGACTTAGTCATGCCTTACTCTTTATTATAATTGCTGTTCTTGCAGTGGCTTATAGCTCACTGCAAGGCCGGTATCGTAGCGTAAATCAATTGCATCTATCTGTGCATCAGCACGTTTTTCTATACGTGAATAAACGTCTATAAAACGTTGTACACGTTTGGCTTTATCTTTGCGTCCTAAATTTAAACGCACACCGTTATCTAACCAAAGTTGCCACGAAAACCGCTCAGATAGCGCAAGGCTAGTGAGCGTTAATGCATTGACTTTGAGCATTTCATCAAACTGTTTAAACGCTACCCATGCTTCTTTTTCACTGCCCTCTGGCCCATATAGTTGGGGTAAAGTGGCACTTAATTTATCACTTTTTGCTTCAAACGCGTCACCGCTTTGATTAATCAGTAAGTCACTATTCCAGTGAGCAACCGCTTGATGTTCTACCACGTAAACTTGAATGGTATCAGGCCATTGCTTTCTTACCGATACCGTTGCAACCCAAGGCAGCTCTTGTACTAAATGCTGAACTTGCTTTACGTTTAGCTCAAAAAAACTGCTTAAATCTGCTTTTTTTATTGCCGCTGTTATTGCTTTTTCATCGGTGTACTTAGGGTTCCCCAGCACCGTTAAATGCTTAATTTGTGCATCTTTATTTTCAACTAACCAGTGCGAAACCCCACTGGTTATTTCAATTAACCCTATCACCACGGCTAGAAAAAAACTCACTCCAAAAATCAGCGACCAGTTAAGTTGCTGTTTTAGTTGCTGCGCTTTCTCTAAAAAGGGATGCATATTAAAGGGTTTGCTCCAAAATGCGAACAACTAATTGCTCAAAACTTGCCCCGTTGGCTTTTGCTGCCATTGGCACCAATGATTTTTCAGTCATGCCTGGTACGGTATTCACTTCTAGTAAGTAAAAGTGTCCTTGTTCATCTTGCATCGCATCGACTCGCCCCCAGCCACTTGCCCCCACTAAATCAAACGCATCAAGCGCCATCGCTTGTAATTTTTGAGTATCCAATGGTGATAAATCAGCAGGGCAATGATATTGCGTACTACTTGACTGATATTTAGCTTGGTAGTCATAAAACCCATTTGGGGTGCTCATTTCAATCACAGGTTGTACTTCATCACCTAATACCGTAATGGTAAATTCGCGACCCGTGATCCACTGCTCTACCAATACTTGGCTGTCGAACTTAAATGCATTAGTGAGCGCATCTTCAAGTTCTTCTGCAGAGCTTGCTTGCGCCATACCGATACTGGAGCCCTCGTGCGATGGCTTAACCATTACCTTTTTAAATTGCGCCATAATGGCATTGGCATCAAAGCCTTTTTTAGCATCAACCACGGCATAAGGTGCGGTGCTTAAGCCTGCCGATTTAAACAAATGCTTACAACGAATTTTATCCATAGCCAGTGCCGAACCCAGAACATTACTGCCGGTATACGGCAGGTTCATAAATTCTAGAGCACCTTGTACCGTGCCGTCTTCACCACCACGACCATGCAAAGCAATAAAAACGCGATCAACGTTTAACGACTTTAATTCCCATAACGAACGATTTTGTGGATCAAACGCTATCGCATCAATGCCAGCGTCTAACAGCGCATTTAATACCGCTTGACCAGATTTTAATGACACGTCACGCTCTGCTGAATTTCCACCTAGCAGCACCGCTACTTTACCAAACTGGGAATTTACCTGTGTCATACTTCACCTTGCTTTAATTGTTCTATCGACATATTCGTGGCTGCTAAATTTTTAACGAGCTGACCTATGTTACCCGCTCCTTGTGTGAGCACTAAGTCGTTATTTTGTAGGCAGTTGGCAAGTACGCCCGCAAGCTCTGAGCTTGAGGCTACATGTAATGGCTCTTTGCCACGCTGGCGCAAACTACGGCATAAACTTTTACTATCAGCGCCAACAATCGGCTCTTCGCCTGCACTGTAAACATCGAGTAATAAAAGCTGATCAACCTCAGCCAATACCTTAACAAAATCTTCGTATAAATCGCGAGTACGCGTATAACGGTGCGGCTGATACACCATCACTAAACGCTTATCAGGCCAGCCTTCTCGTGCTGCGGTGATAGTAGCGGCCACTTCTGACGGATGATGACCATAGTCATCAACAAGCATCACGCTACCGCGTTCATTTTCAAATTCACCGTAGTGCTGAAAACGACGGCCAATACCTTCAAAAGTATCTAAAGCCGCTAAAATTGCATGATTCGCAATATTTTGATCTTTAGCCACGGCAATCGCTGCGGTTGCATTAAGGGCATTATGTTTACCCGGCATATTCAGCTTGGCGGTTAAACTCTCACCTTGTTTATTAGTCACCGTAAATTGGCATGTGTTCGCTGTTTGGCTAAAGTCACTCATTCGATAATCAGCCTCGTGTGACTCACCGTAAGTGATCACCGGACGACCAAAACGGGGGATCAATTCAGCAGCAACGTCTGAATCAATACACACCACCGCTAACCCGTAAAACGGCAGATTATGAATGAATTCAACATAAGTATCTTTCATTTTTTCTAAACTACCGCCGTAGGTTTCCATGTGATCTTCTTCAATATTAGTGATCACCGACACCATAGGCTGTAAATGCAAAAATGAGGCATCGCTTTCATCTGCTTCGGCAATTAAAAAGTCACTTTTACCTACCTTAGCATTGCTGCCAGCGCTGTTAAGCAAACCACCAATTATAAAGGTTGGATCGAGTTCGGCTTGTGCATAAATGCTGGCAATTAAGCTGGTTGTGGTCGTTTTACCATGGGTGCCCGCAATGGCGATACCGTGGCGAAAGCGCATCAGTTCAGCTAACATTTCTGCACGGCGAACCACCGGGATACGCGCAGCTTGCGCGGCTTGAATTTCAGGATTTGTTTTATCTATTGCACTTGAAACCACCACCACATTGGCGTCTTTTACGTTATTTTCATGATGACCAATAAATACTTCAGCACCGGCTTTAATTAAACGCTCAGTCATTGCGCTGTGAGCTATATCTGAACCAGTAATACGGTAACCTTCAAAAGCAAGTACTTCTGCAATGCCGCCCATGCCTGCACCGCCTATTCCTACAAAGTGAATAGTTTCAATGCGGCGCATCGCTGGACGTGTATATTTTTCTTTTGCTAATGTCTGTTTCACTTATGTTCTCTTATTTGTTACTTGCTCACAGTGCATCGCTACGCTTGCTGTGGCATCTAAAATAGCTTGCTGTTTTGCTTTGCCAGCCATTTTAGTTATTAATAAAGGTTCGGCTAAATAGGGGCTTAAAAGTTCAACAATACTGCGCTGATTAAATTGCCCCTGTGGCATTAATAACGCCCCCTCTGCCATTACTAAATACTGTGCATTGGCTGTTTGATGATCATCAACTGCGTGTGGAAACGGCACAAATACCGCCATTTTACCCGCTGCGGCAATTTCACTTACCGTAAGCGCACCCGCACGACAAATCACAATATCTGCCCAGCTATAAGCGGTATCCATATCATCAATAAATTCAGCAACGGTCACTTGCTCATTGCCCATTTGTTGCTGCTGGTAACTTTCACTTACACTAGCAAGGTGCCCTTTACCGGTTTGATGCCAAATATTAATAGCACTGGTGTCATTTAAGCGCTTAAATGCTTCAGGTAGTGTTTGGTTGAGCACTTGCGCACCTAACGAACCACCCACCACTAAAATATTTATAGGGCTGGTTACTTCGCGCTCAATAATTTCAATCACGCTCTGGCGTACAGGATTACCCACCAGCTCTGCTTTACCATTGGCAAAAGCACTGGGGAAAGCCGCTAACACGCGATTAGCACATTTAGCCAACCACCTATTACTCATGCCTGCTACGGCATTTTGTTCGTGAATCACCAAAGGAATACCCAGGCTTTTTGCCGCAATACCTGTTGGGCCAGTTACATACCCCCCCATTGCTAAAACGACGTCAGGGCGTTGTTGTTTTAATACCTTACGCGCTTGCAATATTGCATTAATAACCATGAATGGCGCTTTAATAAGGCGTTTTAAACCATTCCCTCGCACGCCTTTTACATCAATAAAATCAATTTCTATGTTGTGCTTGGGCACGACACTGGCTTCCATTCTATCTGGGGTGCCTATCCAGCTAACTTGCCAACCTTGCTGTTTGAGATAATCAGCAACGGCAATCCCTGGAAAAATATGTCCACCTGTGCCCCCTGCTACAACGACTATTTTTTTACTCATCGCTTAGCTCCACCTGACGTGGCTTGTTTCGTTGCCATCTTGGTCTCAAAATCTACACGTAATAAAATACCGGTTGCTATGGTCATCATTAATAAACTTGAGCCACCATAAGAAATAAACGGCAAGGTTAATCCTTTGGTTGGTAAAATACCGGCACTGGCGCCCACATTCACCATAGTTTGAAACGCAAACCAAATGCCAATTGCTAAGGCTAAGTAGCCTTCATATTCTTTGCCGTTTTTAAGCGCGTTTTGGCCAATGAGTAAAGCTCTAAATACTAAAGTACCGAGTACCATTAAAATGCTAAGCACTCCCATAAAACCTAACTCTTCAGCAATAACAGCAAAAATAAAGTCGGTGTGCGCTTCTGGTAAATATTGTAATTTTTGTACGCTGTTTCCTAGGCCTTGGCCAAACCAATCGCCTTGACTATAAGCCATTAGTGATTGCACTAATTGATAGCCTTTGCCAAAAGGGTCATCCCAAGGTTCTAAAAAGCCAACCACACGCGCCATACGATATGGCTCTAACACAATAAGCCCAACCACTAGCGCAATACCGGTTAAAATAAGTGCAAAAAATTGCCAAAGCTTGGCACCGGCTAAAAACAACAAACCAACCGTAGTAACAAACATCACCACCACAGTCCCTAAATCGGGCTGCATTAAAATAAGTGCTGCATAAACTGCAAATACCGCTATGGGTTTAGCAAAGCCTTTTATGTTTTCTTGAACTTCATTGCGCTTACGTACTAAGTAGCCTGCGATATAACTAAAAAAGAACAACTTAGCGAGCTCTGAGGCTTGAATATTAAACGGTCCTACGGGTATCCAGCGGGTTGAACCATTGACTTCACGTCCTACAATGAGTACCACTAATAACAGTACTAAACCGATTAGTAATAAATAGGGGTTAGCTTTTTTCCACCACGACATAGGTACTTGAGTACTAATGCAAAATAAACAAAACGAGAGCCCTAAAAAAATGCCATGGCGGATAGTAAAATGATAAATATTACCAAATAGTCTATCGGCTGTCGGCATTGAGGCACTGGTTACCATCACAAAGCCCACACCAATCAGCATTAGCATGCAATAAAGCAGTGGCACATCATAAAGCTGTGCTGAAGGTTTAGGGGTGAGAGCCTTTTTAATATCCGCAAAAGCAATCATGACTGCCCCTGCAATACACATTGCACAAAATCATCGCCGCGTTGCATATAATTGTTATACATATCAATGCTGGCACAGGCAGGTGCGAGTAAAACGGTATCGCCCGATTTACTTAATTGCTTTGCAAGCGTCACAGCCTCAGACATATTATTGGTTAAATGACCTTTAGCACTGAGTGCCACTAAATCTTTGGCATCTTTACCAAAACAAATCAGCGCTTTTACATGCTTTTCAATATAAGGCTTTAGCACCTCTAAATCAGCACCTTTTGCATCACCACCAGCAATAACCACTAAGTTTTGTTGTTCACCCGCTAAACTATCTATTGCCGCCACTGTTGCGCCTACGTTGGTAGCTTTAGAGTCGTTAAAGTATTTAACGCCATTAAACTCACCCACAAACTGACAACGGTGCGCTAAGCCATTAAATTGAGCTAATGCGGTTTTGTAGTGCGCCTTAGTAATTGTAAATGGGCTGAGTAATGCCATCACTGCCAACGTATTTAAATAGTTATGCTTACCCACAATGGCTAAAGCACTTACTGGTAAATAAGCTTCGTCCTTTACCATAAAGTGCGCTTCGCTATTGTGCTGTGCTAAGTGGTAATCGCCTTGTGTTTCACCAAAGCTCAGTTGTGGTGTTAACGTGCGACTCACAGGGTGTGTTTGCTTATCGTCAGCATTAATCACTACGTGTTCAGCACCGTTATAAATACTTAGTTTTGAGTCTATATAGGCTTGGTAACTATCATAACGATCGAGATGATCTTCTGAAATATTAAGCACGGTTGCACTAGTCTTTTTTAGGCTGCGTGTGGTATCAAGCTGAAAACTTGATAGCTCCAATACAAATACATCAAAGTCACCGTCAAGTAAATCCAGTACCGCTGTGCCAATGTTGCCACCGAGTGCCACTTTATAACCTGCGGTTTTTAATACTTCGTAGGCAAGTGTTACTACGGTTGATTTACCATTAGAGCCGGTTACAGCAACGACTGGTTTGCTATTAATGCGCGCAAATAACTCAACATCACCAATCACTTCAACGCCTGCGTTAATTGCCTTAACAATTGCTGGTGTTTTTAAGCTTAGCCCGGGACTAATAATAATCATATCGCAAGCACTGAGCGCCGCATTTTCTAAGTCACCAAAGTGAGTTTTTAATTGAGGTGCGTGCTGATTGAGCCAATCAACACCTGGCGGATTCTCTCTGCTATCGACCACATAAGGCTGTATTGATTGAGATAATAAAAAACGCACAATGCCCAGACCGGTTACACCGAGTCCGAGCACTGTTATGTGTTTATTTTTTATCTCGTTTAAATACTGCATTTATCTGATCTTTAATGTCGCAAGGCCAGCGAGTACCAGCACAATAGAAATTATCCAAAAGCGCACAATAACGCGTGGCTCCGGCCAACCTTTAAGTTCGTAATGGTGATGAATAGGCGCCATTCTAAAAATGCGTTGCCCACGTAATTTGTAAGAGCCAACTTGTAAAATTACCGATAGCGCTTCCATTACAAACACGCCCCCCATAATAATCAGTAACAGCTCTTGGCGAACAAGTACGGCAATAATCCCCAATGCACCACCCAGTGCTAATGAGCCTACATCGCCCATAAATACTTGCGCCGGATACGTGTTAAACCATAAAAAACCTAACCCAGCCCCTACAATAGCGGTACATACCACAACCAACTCACTCGCCAGTGGTAAATGCGGAATATGCAAATAAGCCGAAAAATTAATATTACCCGTTAAGTAAGCAATAATGGCCAGTGCTGCAGCCACTAAAATAGTAGGTACAATGGCTAAACCGTCTAGACCGTCGGTTAAATTAACCGCGTTTGACGTGCCCACCAACGCAAAGTAGGTGATCACGATATAAAACAGCCCCAGCTGTGGCAGTACATCTTTAAAAAATGGCACTACCAGTGACGTTTCGGTTGCTTGTGTGCTGCTCATGTAAAGCGCAGTGGCTACAACCAGTGCAATTACCGATTGCCAAAAGTATTTCCACTTTGCAATAAGTCCTTTTGGATCTTTGCGGATCACCTTACGGTAATCATCAATAAAGCCCACAATACCTAATGAGCCAATTACAAATAAAGTGGCCCATACGTATTTATTAGACAAGTCTGCCCATAATAATGTGCTGGTAAAAATAGCCCCTAAAATAAGTAAACCACCCATGGTCGGTGTACCCGATTTAGATAGGTGCGATTGCGGACCATCATCACGTACTGTTTGCCCTATTTGCATGCGTTGCAGCGCACGAATTAACTTAGGACCAAAATACAACGACATCATCAATGCGGTTAAAATACCTAAAATGGCACGCAGGGTTAAATACGAAAAAACATTAAAGCCACTATAATATTGAGTTAAATACTCAGCCAGCCAAACTAACATGATGATACTCCATTGATGGCTTGTTGCTGGCCATTAACTAAATCGGTTACTAAAAGCTCCATGCGAGAACTGCGTGATCCTTTCACGACAAGGGTAATTTTTTTATCTACTTTGCTAATGCTGTTTTGAATTTGCTGCAGCATTTGCTCACGATTAGAGAAATGGCGATTTGGCAGCCCAAATACATCACTGGCACATTTACTTAATACTCCGAGTGTAAATAACTCATCAATGCCTTGCGCTAATGCGTATTCACCGACTTCTTGATGATATTTACGTGCATCTTCGCCAAGTTCACCCATATCACCGAGTGCCAAAATACGATGACCTTGAATATCACTAAGTAAATCAATCGCAGCTTTCACCGACTTTACGTTGGCATTATAGGTATCATCAATAATAGTGAGTGAATCACTGGCTTCAATTAGGTTAACCCGTCCTTTAACTTCACCCATGGTCGCTAACGCGCTGGCAATTTCCTCAAGTGACACGTCAAACTCACTGGTTAACGCCGCAGCAATAAGCGCGTTACTAATATTATGTTTACCTGGCAGTGCTAACTTAACCGGCACACTGTGTTGCTTGGTGCACAAAGTAAAGCTTGCGCGAGCTTGTGCATCTAGGCTGATGTCTTCAGCCCAAATATCGAGCTTTTCACTACTCGAAAAACATTTAATATTGCGCGTTGCTAACTTATCAAGCCAATATTGACTAAAGTCACTATCGCAATTGACGATGGCGATGCCATCCTCTTTTAATCCGTCGTAAATTTCGCCTTTTGCTTGTGCCACACCTTGCAGGCTACCAAAGCCTTCCAAGTGGGCAGCAGCAACATTACATACCACAGCTACATCCGGTTTGGTCATCGCGGTGGTGTACGCAATTTCACCTATGTGGTTAGCGCCTAATTCAATAACCGCAAAGCGATGTTGTGGCTCTAATCTGAGTAAAGTTAACGGTACGCCAATGTCGTTATTAAAATTACCTTTAGTGGCTAATACATCCCCTTTACTTGATAAAATAGCGGCACACATTTCTTTAACTGTGGTTTTACCTACGCTGCCAGTAATAGCGATAGTTTTAGGTGCAACTTGCGCCATCACTGCTGTACCAATTGTGCCTAATGCAATACGGGTATCGGCAACTACAAATTGAGCAATATCGGTATCAACAGCGTGATCGACAATCACGCCTATAGCGCCTTTTTGTTTTGCTTGTTCAATAAATTTATGACCATCAAAATTTGGGCCCTTAAGCGCCAAAAACACTTCACCATCACACAAAGTACGGGTATCGGTGTTTATATTTATCACCTTGCGATTATCACCTTGATAATCGGTTGCTAGCACATTAGCTAGCCAATCAAAATCCATTGGGATCATGCTTGAGACCCTCTTACTGCTTTTTTTAATTGTTGTTGTACAAATTGGCGGTCGCAAAAATCGATGCGTGTATCGCCTATAATTTGATAGTCTTCATGCCCTTTACCGGCAATTAAAATAACCTCACCGGCTTTTGCGTTATCTATAGCAAATTGTATCGCGGCACCGCGATCGGCCTCTAAATGAGCGTTTTCTGGATGCTCTAATCCCGCAGCTACATCATTAATAATGTCATTAGGGTCTTCAGAGCGTGGGTTATCACTGGTAATGATCACTTTGTCTGCAAACTGCTCAGCAGCTTGTGCCATTAGTACACGCTTTCCTTTATCTCTGTCACCGCCACAACCAAACACACAACTCACGCCACCTGGTACATGTTGCTGCAGCGCTTGTAAGGCTAAAGCCAACGCATCTGGCGTATGCGCGTAATCAACAACGCAAGTAGGCATACTTGGCGCTGTAAATGCTTGCATCCTACCGGCTACCGGCTGTAAATACTCACATCCTGCTACTAACTGTGTTAATGGATAGCCTAGCGCTAATAGCGTTGCTAACGCAGCCGTTAGATTATAAAGGTTAAATTCACCAAACAGCGGTGATTTTATGGCAACATCACCCCAGCTAGTAGTTAATTGCGCCGAAATACCGGTTGCTGAATACTGAACATCTGAAAAATATACAAACTGTGCATTTTTAGGGGCTAAGTTTTTACGGCCATAACAAATAAGACTATTAAAGCTGTATTTTTCAATCCATTGTTCTGCTTGTCCGTCATCCTGATTAAGAATGACATGATCAGCATCAAAATCACGAAACAGCATCAATTTAGCATCACCATAGCTTTGCATATCGCCATGGTAATCTAAGTGATCGCGCGACAAGTTAGTAAAAACCGCCGCTTTAAAATGACACTGATCAACACGGTGCTGTACCAAACCATGCGATGACACTTCCATAGCAACCAATTGGTGTTGCTCATTTTTTAAGTCGCTTAAAATACGCTGTAAATCGACTGCTGAAGGCGTAGTATTTTGCAGTGGTGTTAAGTTATCTGGATGGCCGTAGCCTAAGGTGCCAATAATAGCGGCTTGGGTATGACAAAATTGCGCTAAATGAGCAATCATTGCTGTGGTAGTCGATTTACCATTGGTGCCCGTTACGCCAACTAAATCTAAGTGCTTGCTCGGTTGTTGGTAAAATTGACTCGCCAATACAGGCAGTTTCTTATTCAATTCTGAGACTAAATAAAGCGGCTCAAAATCACTTTCAAATTCACACAGTCTGTCGGCAATAATTGCACTGGCACCATTTTCAATTGCTTTACTAATAAAGTGCCCACCATCTAACTGGTGCCCTTTTATCGCCACAAACACATCACCTGGTTTTACATCGCGGCTATCTAAACGCAGCTCGTTTACCATTAAACGTGCTGCATCTATTTCTAAATGTTTTAAAATTGTGTGTAAATCACGCACCATCATCTTTGCCCTTCACGTATGCCACCGAGTCTTTGTCTGGGGCAACGTTTAAAATTCTTAATGAATTAGAGATTATTTCTGCAAACGCTGGACCTGCCGTTGCGCCGCCATAATAAACATCTCCACCGGGCTCGTTGATTAATACCACAACGGCTAATCGCGGGTTACTCGCAGGGGCAACACCCGCAAAATAACCCACATATTCGTCACCATAGCCCCCTGCGGCGGCTTTTTTAGAGGTGCCTGTTTTACCAGCAGCACGGTAACCATCCACTTTAACGCGGCGTGCGGTACCGCCTTCTTCAAATACGCTTTCCATCATATGTACAACGGCTTCAACATCTTCTTGTTGAAAGATACGCTCACCTTCAGGTATAGAATCTTGCTTTAGTACAGTAAGCGGACGATTAACTCCGCCTGCCCCTAACATGGCGTAAAAACGTGCCATTTGCGCGGTACTCACGGCAATATTGTAACCAAACGAGAGCGCTGCAATTTCATGATCTGACCAACGGCGGTTAGGGTAAAATAGGCCACTACTTTCGCCTACCATGCCAGTACCACTATCACTGCCAAACCCCACTTTTTGATACAAGCCCACAAAGTACTCTTTGGGTACTGTTTGGCTTATTTTGGTTACTCCCATATTACTGGAGTATTTTAAAATTTCGCGCAGCGTCATTTCGCCATGATTACGGGTATCTTGTACTAAGCTGCCCCCTAAACGCATCCAGCCTGGGTAGGTATCAACCTTGTCATCCGGTTGGATTGTGCCGTAGTCTAATCCAGCTAAAATGGCTAGAGGCTTAACAGTTGAGCCAGGTTCAAACAAATCGGTAATAGCGCGGTTACGACGTTTATGAGGAGCCGCCCCGCTTAAGTTGTTAGGATTAAATGATGGGCTATTGACCATGGCCAAAACTTCACCGGTTTTAACATCTACTACCATGGCAGAACCTGAGGTCGCTTTATAAGTTAATACCGCTGATTTAACTGCTTTATAGGCAATGGCTTGAATTCGCTGATCAATACTTAGTTGAATGCTTTCAGGCTCTACTCGCTCGCGCTCATCAAGTACTTCAACTTCACGCCCTTGCGCATCTTTGCGAATGGTACGGCGACCTTCTTCACCGGTTAACGCGTTTTCATAAAGCTTTTCTATGCCCTCAATGCCTTTACCATCAATATTGGTAAACCCAATAACATGCGCACTTACTTCACCAGCAGGGTAATAACGTTTTGATTCATCTAATAAATGAATACCAGGTAGGCGTAAATCACCGATGTAATTAGCCACGGCGGGAGTCACTTGGCGTTTTAAATACACAAAGCGACGAGTAGGATCATCAAGTAATCGCGTGTTAATTTTACTAGGCTCAATGCGCAACACATCAGCCAATTCACGCCAGCGTAAATCATTTTTATAATACAGGGCGGTACGCTTATTTAACTCAGCAACATTTTCACGAAGCGTTTGCTGATCTTCACCGTTTTTGCGTGCTTGCCTAAGTACCTTACTCACCAGTGATTTATGCAGGGCTTTAGGATCCGCATACACGCTTACCACAGGCACACTAACGGCAAGCTCTTTACCGTTACGATCGAAAACCATCCCGCGTTGCACATGCAGTTTTTCAATCCGTACCGTACGTTTATCGCTTTCAGAGCGCGCTTTATCAGGTTCAATTACTTGCAAGTACGCAGCACGCGATACCAAGGTCACAAACACTAAAAAAATCACCGCGCACACTAAAATAAAGCGCCATGCGATTAGGTTATTGACTGGTTTTTTGCCTCGCATTCTCATTGTAATATAATTACCTGCTCATCTTGGCTGGTTGGCCGCTTCATTTCGAGTTGTGACGTTGCCACTTCTTCAATGCGCGCATGTTGTGAATAAAACTCTTCTTCCACTAAAAAATAACGCCATTCTAAATCCAATTCGTCACGCTCTTGGAGCAACGAATCTTGCTCAATTAATTGCGCTCGAGAGAGATGAGTTACTTGCACCACACTCAAGCTTGATGCGAATATCACAACCAACAAGGCCAAGGTGATCTTGTTCGCACCTAAGCCTTTAATTATTTCAAGAAATAAATTGGGTTGGCGATAGCTCGCTTTTTTACTCATCCCAACCTCTGTGCGATCCTTAGCACTGAGCTGCGAGAGCGTGGATTACGCGCCACTTCATCAGCACTTGGTTTAATAGCTTTACCCACTGCTTTTAACGTCAGATTTTTATTTATTTGTGCGTCGGTTAAAGGCAGACCTCTGGGTATCGCTTCTCCCTTACTCTGTTTTTTAATAAATTGTTTAACAATGCGATCTTCTAAAGAATGAAACGAAATAACCACTAAGCGACCACCCGGCTTAAGAACTTTAATCGCCGCTTGTAATGCCGTTTGAATTTCCTCTAACTCGCTATTGATATAAATACGAATAGCCTGAAAAGTCCGCGTTGCAGGGTGTTTAAACTTATCTTTCACCGGTACGGCTTCATCAACTAAATCAGCGAGCTGCTTAGTGGTAGTGATTGGCGTGTGTTCACGCACTTCTAAAATTTTGTGCGCAATGCGCTTACCAAATTTTTCTTCACCTAGCTTTTTGATCACATGAGTAATGTCATCTAATTCAGCCTCAGCTAACCACTGCGCTGCGCTGCGACCTGTACTTGGATCCATTCGCATATCAAGCGGGCCATCTTTCATAAAGCTAAAGCCACGCGCTGCGTCATCTAGCTGCGGCGACGACACACCAATATCAAGTAAAATGCCATCAACCTGACCAATAAGATCGTTTTGCTCAGCTACCTCGTATAACTTTGAAAAACGAGAATGAGCAATTGAAAAACGCGGATCATCAGCAAACTTTTCAGCAGACTTTATCGCTTGTGGATCTTGGTCAATGGCCTGCAAACGACCGCTTTCACCTAAGCGCGCTAATATTTGCCCTGAATGCCCGCCACGTCCAAAGGTACCATCCATGTATATGCCGTCTGGCTTAATTGCAAGTGCATCTATGGTTTCGTCCATTAATACGGATACGTGTTCAAATTGCGCTGTCATTAGCTGTTATTTGCCTTTTATTTTGCTGCTAGAGGGTGAAGTTATCTAAATCGTCATTCGGTTCAAAATCACCGAGCCTCTCAAGCTCAGTGTCTTGGCGCATCTGTTCGTGCCAACGTGCTTCATCCCAAATTTCAAATTTATTCATTAAACCCACCAGCATAATTTTTTTGCCTAGTTCTGCATGTGAGCGCAATGAAGGCGCCAACAAAATTCGACCGTTTTTATCAAGCTGATACTCTGTCGCATTACCTAACAACATACGTTGCATCCGTCGTGCTCTGGGATTCATATTAGATATTTTTGCTAAACGGCTTTCTATTTCTAACCATTCAGCAAGAGGGTATAACCAAAGGCAAGGCTCATTGAGTGCAACGGTGCAAATTACCGTTCCCTGATCTTCAGACAATAGCGTATCTCGGTACTTAGTCGGTACCGCAAAACGTCCTTTATCATCCAAACTCAGTGAACTTGCGCCACGAAACATAAAAAGCCTATTGTAAATTTATTTTAATCAACTTTTTGATTAACCCGATCCAGTTTGATCCACTAAACACCACTTTTTACCACAGTGCTCCAGTTTAGGGCTTGACAAGCCTTTTTGTCAAGTAAGTCACCCAGCTTTAGCACCCCGCGAAGCCTGAAAAAATAAGGCTCCGATTAAAGCGATTGAATTGTTTAATAAAAAATCTGATCAGCCAGTAAAAAATTTTTTATCGTGCTTTTTATTAGCTTGTTGGCATTATTTGCGTAATGAATAAACAGTGAATAATTACAATTTATTTGAGCTCTGCTGACCTTTGTGAATTAGAGTTTGGTCAAACTAGATGCGGTTTAATCGTGTCGCGAGGTTTGTAACCGAGTGGACAAAGAAAAAATCAATCTCGAATGATCAACACGTCCTAGTTTGTAAAAATTACAAACTGTTGTCGCAATAGTTACAGCTATAAACCCACTCAAAATTCGTAAATAAAATACAATTTATATAAAACAACAGGTTAAAGGCTGGTTTAATCATTGCATCTAAATAATTACTTTTAAAAAACTATTAAGGATTGATTATGGCTACGGCAACGAAGAGCAAAACTCCTATTGATGCAAAACAAGAGATTGAAGCACCGCTAACAGATAAAGCGACATCAGCAGCGCATGACGCAGTTGATGCATTATCAAGTAAAGCGGCGGCGGCAGAAAATGGCATTCGTAAAGGCGCAAGCAGCTCAGCTGAAACGCTTAATGAAAAGCAGTTAGCCGCTCGTAAGAAACTAGCAGAGTGTTCGTCTAAAACACGTCAACTCGCATCAGAAAACCCATTAGCAACGGCAGGTCTGGCGTTTGCTGCTGGTATGTTAGTTACAGCACTGTTTCGTCGTAAGTAATACTAATGCAAAACCAACACTCAACACCAAGTGAATCACAAGGGACAGATTCGCCATCATCGGCAAAACACGCCGATGACTGGCAAGATCATGTTGCTAAGCTTGCTGATTATGCAGCGCAGCTCAAGGATGATTATTACCAACAAGGAAAGTTAACGCATCAGCTGGCTACAGCTGAGTGGAAGCTGTCGTTAAGATCCTTAGCACTGATCACCATTCTACTAGGATGTTTTGCCAGTGGCTTGGTGTTACTGTGGGTGGGGTTTTTAGGTATTGTAGGCTTTGCCACCTTTGATCTGTTTAGCTCTATCTGGCTGAGCATTGCAGTAGTGATCAGCCTACAAATTTTATGCTTAGTTTGGCTGTGGCGAAATGCCGTTTATCTGAGCAAAAAAATTGGCTTTACTAAAACGCTAAATAGTCTAAGGCAGCTGCTTAAATTATAAGGCACACACTATTATGTTAATCAATTATTTGATCAACTCACCGAACGCTCGCGTGCAACAGCTAGATAAAGAAGTTGTAATGCGATCAGAGCTAAAACGTCAGCATCTTGCAGCTATAAAATACAGAGCAAAACGCTTTGCAGCAACAAAAGTGGGGCTTGCCAGTGCGTTTGCAGCTGGCGCTGTAGTTGAGTCTGCTAAAGGTGATGCTAACACGATAAAAAAATACACTTGGTTATTAAAGCTACTTGCTTAAAAGTCATTCCCGCATCGATTCATCACGACAATGAGCCAAAAAAACCATTTTGATAATCGCTAACAGCCTGGCGAATTTCAGCCTCGGTGGTCATTACAAAAGGTCCCATGTGCGCAATTGGCTGGTTAAGTGGATCGCCTGCTAAAATAAGAACCCCCGCCGCTTTCTTTGCCTGTAATGCAATGTCACTCAATGGTTCTAATATAAGCAACTTACCCGCATTAAACACGTCACCGGTCTGAGATATTAATGAGCCTGTATGAATATAAATCATCACTTTTTGCTGTTTTAAAGCCGGTAAATTAAGCCCTTCACCCGCAGGCAAAGCTACATCGGCTATAGCGCCATTAGCAGCTAAATTTTGTAAGCTTGCAGCCAATTGGTGTGATTCAAATTGCCATGTCCCTGCTAAGGCTTTAAGTGAAACACCTTGTTGATTAGTAAAACTCGGTGCTGGATGCTCTGTGGTATCTTGGTATTGAGGCTCACGCATTTTTTGAGCACTTGGCATATTGAGCCAAATTTGAAAGCCATGTAAGCCTTGTTCAGCATCGGCAAGGGGCATTTCACTGTGCATAACACCGCTACCGGTACTCATCCATTGTACGTCACCCGCACGAATCGCCTTTTTGTTACCCATTTGGTCTTGATGTTCAAACCCGCCTTTTAAAATATAGGTAAAGGTTTCAATACCCCTATGAGGATGAGGAGGAAAACCACCAATATAGTCACTCTCATCATCAGATTTAAGCTCATCTATCATTAAAAATGGATCTAAATATTTACCATCAAATCCGGGAATACGACGAATATTAACACCATCCCCATCTTGGGTAGCATAAGCAGTTTGTACTTTGGTTATTTTCATTTTTTGCCTAAAATAGGTTAAGTAAAAGTATAAAATATTAATTTATTATTACAACTAGACCCGAAAATTAATTAATAAATTTCAGTTATATACAATAAAAGTAAATTTAATATTTGCGATATAATTTTAGTACATTAAAGGTTATTTATAGTATAATTATTGGCCATAGCTTCACCCCATACTTATTTGGATACGATTATTTTTACTGCATCATTAAAACATCAGCTTTATCGCCTACTTATGCTAATTTGCATGCCTGGGATCGCTGTGATCTTAATTACCTTATGGTTTAGTCGCGATGCAGCACTTAAAGAAAGTGAAAAAAAAGTAATGCATATTGCTGATCATTTAGTTTTACAGCAAAAAAATATTATCGATGACGTACAACGCCTGACCCTATTCTTAGCAAACAAGCACATAAATATTACCAAAATGTCGGTCAATTGCCCGCCTTACTTTTTAGACTTACAAACATTGTATAGCAACATTGCAAATGTGAGTGTTTATGATCGACAAGGCAATATTATGTGTGCAACCAATGGCAATAACCAAAATATAAATATTAGCGATCGTCAATACTTTCAACATGCCCTCACAACTAAAGCGTTTTCAATTGGCTCTTATCAAATTGGTAGAAGTATTAATGCGCCCGGTCTGAGTTTTGCTTCGCCAATATCAGATGAAAATGGCGAAATTACAGGTATGTTAGTTGCCGCAATTGCTTTGCAATGGTGGAATTCAGCGCTTAATAATTTAAATCTGCCCAATAATTCACGCGCAGTGATTACTGATTCTAACGGCCTAATTTTGGCTAATTTTCCTTTTTCAGCCGATCGATTAGGTAAAAAAATAACGAATGAAGACCTTGATCATAGCCAACAGGCCGGAATAATTTACAGAGGGAATGATGGAGCGAGCCGAATTTACAATCACACAACGCTTTATAAAGATACTAGTGGTAATCAACTATCAATTTATATTACTCAGCCAGTTGATAAAGCGATTGAGCAGATAGATATTAACTTTGTAAAAATGGTTTTGGGGTTTTTAATTACTATTCTTCTTTTAGCTGTATTGGCCAGACGACTAATCAATAAAAGTATTTTAAATCCGGTTAAAAGTTTAACGCAGGCGGTTAACCGCTTAGCGGCCGGTAATATGCCTCATGACGATGAGCAGCCCAATAGTCCTGAGCTAAATAGACTTTACCATCGTTTTAAATACATGGCCGAAACTCGCTTAATGGCTGAAGCATGCCTTAAACATAAGCATGACGAGCTCAATAGCTTACTTAATGCATTACCCGATGCTTTTTTACGCGTAGATGCCAATGGCAATATTCTTGATACCGGTGGACATATTAAATCGTTAAATTATAGCCATTCAACACCCCCTAAAAAATTATCGTGTTTATTCTCCGATGCTAATTTAAAACAAGTGCAAGGGTACTTAATACCCCTGAACACCCCTGTCACTGTTGAGCTTGAACAAAAACAAGACAATCAGTTTTATGAAGCTAAAATTAGCCCAATGAAAAAAGCCGATGAGTTTATTATCGTTATTAGTAACATCACGCAACGAAAGCAAAATCAAGAATCGTTGCATTTAGCGTCATTAGTTTACAACAACAGCAGTGAAGGCATGGCAATCACGGATGAAAATGGGGTTATTTATGATGTGAACCCTGCGTTTTGTGAAACAACTTTGTATTCTCGAAGAGAAGCTCTCAATCAAACTATTAGTATTTTATCATCGGGTAAACACGATAAGCAGTTTTATAATTACATGTGGCAATCGCTCAATAAAACAGGGCGTTGGCAAGGTGAAATAACCAATCGTCGTAAAAATGGCGAGCTGTATGTTGAATGGTTAACCATCGATACTATTTACGATAAAAATAAAGCCCCGACTAGTCGTATTGCTATTTTTACCGACCTAACCGAGAAAAAACAAGCAGATGAATTAATTTGGCGACAAGCGCATTTTGATCATTTAACCGACTTGCCTAATCGATTAGAGCTAAAAGAGCGATTAAACCAACGATTCGAAAACCTGAACAGTGAAGATCAAAAACTGGTCATTATGCTATTAGATATTGATCATTTTAAAGATATTAACGACACATTGGGCCACCATTACGGCGATAGATTACTTAAGTTAGTATCTGAGCGAATTGTACAAACGGCCAAAAAGGCTGACTTTGTAGCACGAATTGGCGGAGACGAGTTTGTTGTTGTGTTTAGTGATTTACATGGCAGCGAAAACATCGAGCAAATGGCAAAATCACTTTTGCTTAGCCTTGCCTCCACTATTTTTATTGAAGATGAAAAAGTGTATATCAGTGCCAGTATTGGTATTGCCTGCGCGCCAGATGATGGCCAAAATCCAGAGCAATTACTTAAAGCCGCTGACCAAGCTATGTATAAAGCAAAAAATAGCGGTCGCAATGGCTTTGAATTTTTCTCACATGATATGCGAGAAGATGCAAACGCAAGAATGCAACTACTCAAAGAGCTTCGCTCAGCTATAGAGCTAGAACAGTTTGAATTGTATTACCAGCCTATCGTATCGCTTGATGATTTACACATTCACAAAGCTGAGGGGCTTATTCGTTGGCAACACCCAGAAAAAGGCCTGATCAGCCCTGCTAACTTTATTCCTCTTGCTGAAGAAACCAGACAAATAAATGCGCTAGGTCAATTTGTATTTGCTGAGGCACTACAAACACTTAATGATATTAAAAAACACATTCAAGATGAATTTCAAATAAGCATTAACGTTTCACCAGTGCAATTGGCAACCGTCGATAGCGGCATAGACGAATGGTACGATATGCTAGCTACGGCAAATATACCAGCCTCAGCGATTGTGGCCGAAATTACTGAAGGCTTAATGGTTAATCCTGAAGAGCTGACCCAAAGCCGCCTAAAAGCCTTGGTTAAATCAGGGATGCAATTGGCCCTTGATGACTTTGGCACCGGTTACTCATCGCTTGCTTACTTACAAGAAATGGATACCGACTACCTAAAAATCGATAAACGCTTTGTTGATAATATTCAAAAAGACAGCCAAGAGCTGGCTTTGTGTGAAGCAATTATCATGATGGCTCATCAGCTTGGTTTAAAAGTAATTGCTGAGGGCATAGAAACAAAATTACAAATGGATTTATTACTTGAGGCCGGTTGTGATTATGGTCAAGGCTATTTGTTTTCAAAGCCGCTGCACAAAACCTCGTTTATGCAGCTGATAACAACAAATCAAGCAATTAGTTTAAAATAAAAGTCATTTAGCCCTAATACTGGTTATTTTGTGTCGAGGTGGTCTGCTACATACGCACCTCGCTGCCCTCTTTTTTTATCTGGTCCAATGGTGCTGTCTTGAGCAGTTTGCTGCTCTAACGCTGCATTGATTGTGGCTCCTAAAATAATGATATAAGCGCTAATAAATAGCCACATAAGCATAATAACCACCCCACCTAAAGAGCCATATGTTTCGTTGTAACTAGCAAAATGAGATACATAAAATGAAAAGCCAAAAGATGCCACAATCCATAATACAGTGGCGGTGAATGAGCCCACGGTAACCCAGCGCCATTTAGCTGCTTTTCTGTGAGGCGCATAACGATATAAAATTAATAATGCAAAGTTAAAGGTTAGTGCCAGTAATGGCCATGAGATAAGCATGATTAAAAAATCAATACTCTCTTTTATTCCTAACAGGTTAAGAGCTAGCGGTAATATACCTATAATTACCAGTGCTATTACAGCCACCACAATTGCACCTACTGAAAATAATAAACGTACAAGTTGCGCCTTAAAAAATGAACGCTTTTCGTATTCGTGATAACTAATATTACATGCTGTGATCAACGCTTGGCTGCCCTTAGAGCTACTCCAAATAGTGAGCAGTAAAGTAGCCAGCGCACTAAGGCTTAAACTAGTTTGTGACTTTTGCGCAAGACTTGAAACTTGAGATAAAATAATTTCTTGAGTGCTTTGTGGTAATAACGCCATAAACTGACTTAAATACACACTAATATCATTCGGTGATGCAAAATAAGCATACACAGAAACCAATGCCGCAATGGCGGGAAAAATAGCCAGTAACGCATAAAATGCCACGCCAGCCGCCACTAAAGATAAATTATCACGGCTCATTTGTTTTACTATTCGCCTTATAATATCCCACCAGCCACGCAGAGGGATCTGGTTAGGCTGCTTGGCTCTTTGGCCTCGCTTAAAGTCACTCATAGTTAACTCCCTTTTCCTAATTAAGCAGCAAAATGTTTGCCAAAAAAAATACTGCTTGGTATTAGACTTGCTGCTATTGTTTAACACAGATCCTAATTACTTCGACCTAACACGGATGACCTCTATGCTCAATGCTTTAATTGCAACACTCGCTAATAACACATCAATTCCAGCAATCGACACCGTTAAACCAAACTCTATTTCTTGGAGCTTTTTAAAAGATCAAAGCATGCAATTACTACACACATTCATGCAATTACTGCCCACTTTATTATTAGGGATTGTTATTTTGGTGATTAGTTATTTAATTGCCACACCATTATCACGCTTGTTAATAAAGCCTGTTACTTACATGACCAAGAGTAAATTAGTACATCTAGTTGCTAGGCGAGGTATTAGCACCTTAATTATTTTACTCGGGTTTTATCTATTTTTACGCTTGGCAGGACTCACCGAATTCGCGGTCGCAATTATGAGTGGCACCGGATTAATTGGGCTTATTTTAGGCTTTGCCTTTCGGGATATTGCTGAGAACTTTATTGCCAGTTTACTTTTGAGTGTACAGCGTCCATTTAAAATAGATGATGTAATAGAAGTTGATGGCAGAATTGGTATTGTTAAAAAAGTAACTGCACGGGCAACCACTTTAGTTGACTACGATGGCAATCATATTCAAATACCCAATGCGACTGTGTATAAAAATACCATTAAAAACTTAACCGCTAATCCAAAAATGCGCGGTCATTTTTCAATCGGTATTGGCTACGATAATGATATTCGCGATGCACAAAGTCTGGCAATTAGTATGATATCACAGCAAACCTCTGTGCTTAGCGATCCACCTCCCCAAGTATTGATTGATAACTTAGGCTCCGCCACTATTAACTTTACCGTTTACTTTTGGGTCAACGGCGAACAATACAGCACGGTAAAAGTAGCCTCACAGCTTATGCGAGAGTTAATCAGTAGTTTTACGCAACATAATATAAGCATGCCTGACAATGCCAGAGAGCGTATATTGCTCAATAGCCAAGGTGAAGATATTTATCCCATAGCAAGCGAAGCTAAAACAGAGACAACAGAAGAAATTAACGAGCAATCACATATTCAAAAACATAAAACCACAGAGCATGAACACAGTATTGATGATGTAAGTAGTGACACGGATGATATTCGCGAGCAAGCCGATGAATCACGCGACCCAGAGCAAGGTAAAAATATTATATAGAGAGGTTCGAGGTTCGAGGTT
>NZ_PNCN01000285.1:0-264 GCF_005886135.1 Pseudoalteromonas sp. S4741
TCACAAACCCTATTGGCCCTACCTATGCTGCTTTTATTTGAGCTTGGTTTAATTTTAGCTAAATTTTATACCGCAAAACCACAACAAGAATCTAAGGAATAATATGAACAAGTATTTACTTTCTTTACTCGCATTAGTCAGCGTACCGGTTTTAGCCGCTACTCCTATTAATGAGCAAGATTTGCAATCCTGTAGTTTTATTCAAAACGACTTTAATCCTTTACTCTGCTACGACAAAACCATTTCCACAAAATCATTAACACA
>NZ_PNCN01000286.1:0-230 GCF_005886135.1 Pseudoalteromonas sp. S4741
AGCCCATTATTGTCAATTCCTTTTTTTGGCCTATATTTATTATCTTCAACTAACCATTCTTATTGGCATTGCACCTTTTTGCAATTTTTTTGAACAACTAGCATAAAGAAATCAAGCTGCGCTATCAACAATTTCACCGCAATTCTTGGAGCTAAAGCAGACAAGAATGAATCTATATCATTTAACTTAATACCACTCGCATTAAGCTCAAGGTAATATATGCCATTATC
>NZ_PNCN01000287.1:0-297 GCF_005886135.1 Pseudoalteromonas sp. S4741
TTTGTTTTTCACGCCGCAGCATCAGAGCCAGAACCTGGCTCAGTTACACAGTACGATGCCCGTAATTCCCCCATGACCAATGGCTCAACGTATTTGTCTGTTACTGCAGCGGTGCCAAAGCTTGCGCGCATCCAGGTTGCCATATGATGAATGGTTTACATTGCCGTTGTTGCAGGACAGCCCAGTGCAAGTGGCTCAAAAAGAAGGCTGGAATCTAAACGAGATAACACTAAGCCACCGGCTTCTTCAGGGGTGTATATACCACAATATCCAGGCTCACGAGCGGGTGTAATAGTT
>NZ_PNCN01000288.1:0-340 GCF_005886135.1 Pseudoalteromonas sp. S4741
GAAAGACTGCGCCGTTGTAGGAAATTCTACGTTCACATCACCTAAATGATGCTCTGGCTGAGAAAAGTGTAAAGCGGAATTAACGTCGGCAAATACCGGTGCTGAACCGGCAGCTAAAATTGATAAGGGAAGTAGCTTTTTCATTAAGGCTCGTTGTATATAACGTATTGTTGCCGAAGGTGAACAAGACCCATTTTAAAAGTGATTTAAAAGCGATAAATACACTTATATTTAAGATCGTTCGTATTTTGTTGCTAGGGTCTGTTGACCTTTCAGGATTATAATTTGTTCAAGCTAGGTGCTATTTTATCGCTGCGCGAGTTTTCTTAGATAGAGTGCT
>NZ_PNCN01000289.1:0-314 GCF_005886135.1 Pseudoalteromonas sp. S4741
AAGTGTATAAACACAGCGTAATACTCAGCTTGGCCATGATGAAGTAGTTTATACCCAGCATATACCCGTATCTCACCAACGCCAAAAAACCTCGCATAAAACGAAATGCGCTACTGTGGTATTTAAATCAGTGATGCAAGATACCTTATATCAAAAGCAACAACTGCCCTTTGAACATGCTGATTTACAAACAGGCTTTACACCTTTTATAAAAAAAATCGAAGACACTAGTATCAGTTTATCCGCAGTGCCGTTCTCAGCAACAAGCATACGTCCGCCTATTAATATATGTGCTAATCAGCCTATATCAGCTC
>NZ_PNCN01000290.1:0-239 GCF_005886135.1 Pseudoalteromonas sp. S4741
TTTTGTTGTTTTTCGAAGTATCATTTTCGTTCACCTTTGATTCTTAGCTAGAGTATGTGTTTTAATACTTTTTTGTTAAAGTTTATTAAGGGTATGATAGTATCTATATAAATTCGGGGTTGATTTTAGATGATAGCCTAAACTTAACGGCTGCTCACGTTAAAACTATTATTACCCGTTGTGGGGAGGTAACAAAACTAATTTGCACTGGGAACTTAGCTCAAAAAGACAGTAATTAT
>NZ_PNCN01000291.1:0-251 GCF_005886135.1 Pseudoalteromonas sp. S4741
AGTACTCTTATTAGTGGTACTCATTGTAGGACGTGAAGTCAATGGTTCAACACGCTTGATACGCTTAGGAAACTTTAAAATTCAAGGCGCAGAGATAGGTAAGTTGTTCATTTTTAGTTATATCGCAAGCTACATAATACCTAAGCGCAATGAAGTTCAAGAAAACATAAAAGGCTTTGCTAAACCCATAGCGGTATTTGAAGTTTATGAAGCACTTATTTTAATGCAGCCAGATTTATGGACTGAGTTGT
>NZ_PNCN01000292.1:0-425 GCF_005886135.1 Pseudoalteromonas sp. S4741
ATAGCAGTTTGCTATTTTTTACAAAGTTCTCGGCATTCTTTAAAATATCAAAGGTTGCGTTAGCTTTATGTTCGCGGTAAAAAATACCGCCCACTTTCGTGGCTTTATCTCCACTGTTTATATTCGCTTTCATGGCTATTATCTCCGCATTAAATAAATAGTGGTTTAGAAAAACTACTAACACTAATTAATAAAAATTATTGATAAATGAAAATAAGACTAAAAAATTCACTTTATCATCATAAAATCAATTGCAAGAAAAACACCAACTTGATTGACGAGTAATAACTCAAATACCAAACTAAATAAGCTTACGTGTAAATTAGAGGTGTAGGGGTTATCCTTTGTTTTTTAATACTTTTAGTACCTATTTAAATTCATCGATTATTCTAAGCTTATTATTTTTGTTGGGAACTCTGCACTAC
>NZ_PNCN01000293.1:0-253 GCF_005886135.1 Pseudoalteromonas sp. S4741
ATTGGCCAGTACTTTGCCGTAAATAAATCGCTAAGATAATGATTAAAATGGATTAAGTCACTGCTAATGGCACTAAAAAAAACCTTAACTTGACTAGGAAATATATCATTTTGGTCTATATCAAAATAAGAATGTGCGCTTATTTCCTCTAACGGGTTCTCAGTATTTGGCACTTCTCTAAAATTACAATCAGTAAGAGGGCATATTTCATCGTAATCATAAAATTCCACTCGCCCCCAACGTGTCACGACAA
>NZ_PNCN01000003.1:0-16686 GCF_005886135.1 Pseudoalteromonas sp. S4741
TTAAATTATGAAAACATTACATAAAACATTCGCACTTATCGCTCTTGCTTCTTCATCAGCTGCTTTTGCAGCAAGCGACTTTGACATGCTTGATACTGATGGTAACGGCGCTATTAGTCAAAGCGAAGCGGCTGTAAACGCTGATTTAACAGCCGCATTTACTGAGCTTGATACTGACGGTAATGGTGAGCTTTCTAAAGCTGAGTTTGCAAACTTTTAATTTTTGACTTTTTTCATTGCACAGGGATCTCAGAAAAGGATTTCCCTCTTATAGGAGACTTATTATGAAAGCATTAAACACAACACTTGCGATTTTAGTATTAGCGTCATCATCAGCAGCTTATGCAGCGGTAGATTTTGCCTCTTTTGATAGTAATGGCGACGGTGTAATTAGTCAGCAGGAAGCTGCGTCTAATAAACAACTAATGAATATTTTTGATGACTTAGATACTGACGGAAATGGTGAACTTTCTAAAGAAGAGTTTGCAAGAGTACAATAAGTATTACCCCATCATACTCCACTAAAGCCGCTGAATAGTCAGCGGCTTTTTTATACTTGTTAGAGACTATATTTAAGTTGGAGAGAGAAACTTCTTGGCTTGCCATAACGATATTGGTTATAGAACCCAATTTGACTGTAATAATGCTTATCAAATAAGTTATCGATATTTAGGCTAACAGATAATTGCTCATTCATTTGATAATTCGCCATTAGGCTGGCAATACCATAACTAGGCTGGTTTACCTCAACAGCGCCATAAACAGGGTTTTTAACTTCATCATAGCTATTGCTTTGCCAGCGATAGCCACCACCCACTTTTAGATTGTCTAATGCACCTGAGAGTTGATAGCTAGTAAAAAGTTTAAATTGATCTTTTGGGTTGGTGGTATTTAATACCGTATTATCCGGTTTTTCGCCTTTACTATGGGTATAGCCAAAATAAGCGTTCCAGTTGTCGGTTAATTTTCCGTTGATTTCTAGCTCGTAGCCCTGAGTTAATGTGCCGTCAATGGGCTTGTAGATAGCCTGAAGTGTTTCTGCAATGGTATCTCCCGTGTACTCGCCTACATTATCTTGATAAATTTTAAATCCAGAAAGGGATATGTCTAAACGTTCATCAAGTACAGAAGCTTTTATGCCAAGTTCATAATTCTTACCTTTAATAGGGCTTAAATAATGTCCATTTTTATCAACTCGACTTTGTGGTGTAAAAATATCAGTGTAATTAGCATACAAAGCCCAACTCTGTGTTAGTTCATAAGTTGCTCCAAAATAATTAGTTAGTTCATCATTTATTTTATAATCATGCATGCGACCAAAATTATCTTGATTGGTTTGCCATTGATTTAACCGGCTTCCAACAATTAAAGACAAGGCATCGGTTATATTTAGTTGTGCAGCAACATAAAGTGCATCTTGTTTAGTTGTGCCATAAGAGCCGTAAGCCGCTTCTGACTGCCAATTTGGTTTTGCAATGCTATAACTAGAGTCAGTGAAATCGCCGATAACATAGTCACTTTGTTGACTAGCATAATAAGGGGTCGAAAACTGTTGCTCTTGGGTATTATAACCAAATAGCAGTTGGTGACTTTGGCCCAGCCAATTAAACCGACCATTGAGTTCAACCTCATAGGTATCCTGCGTTCTGTTTGCATCAATATAGTTTATAGAACCGGGTTTCATTCCAGTGTTGTTTATAGGATCGGGCTCTCCTTTTACCCAAAACACATCATAGTCTAGGTCGTTATCACCATAGACATAATTAGCGGTTAGCTGCCAGTTAGCGTTAAAGTAATGCTCTAGGCGAATAAACGCATTAAGTGCATCGGTTCGAGAAGAGGCCCAATCTTGAGCTGTTGAAACACCTCTGTCATAAGCAGTGCGGGAGCCATCACTATAAAAAATAGGCAAACCACCTGACATTGTTCCTTTAGGAGTTGTCGATTGATTGTCAACAGCAAGCGTCAACAAAGTATTGTTAGAAAGATCTGCCTCAATAATGCCATATAATGTTTGACTGGTTTGCGAAAAGCGATCTTGATATGAGTGTCTATCTTGATAAGCAACAACAGCTCGTCCTCTTATACTTTCACTATTAATTATGCTTCCTGACACATCCACCATCGCGCGGTAGTTGTCCCATGAGCCTAATGAAGCAGTAAGATTTACTTGAGTGTTTACAGTTGGGCGTTTACGTATCAAATTAATTGCTGCCGAAGGGTTACCCGCGCCCAGCATTAACCCCGTTGCCCCTCTAACTATTTCGATACGCTCATAAATTGCGGTATCGGTTAGGTTATCTCCATAATTAAAGCGGGTGTCATAGGTGGTCGCTATGCCATCATAAAGTATGCTGGTGACACTAATACCTCGGGCTGAAATAGAAAACTTACCATTATCTGCTTCTCGAGCATTTATGCCTGTCACACTGGTTATAGCTTCAATTGCGGTATTTAGTTGTTGGTCTGCCATGAAGTCGCTGGTTATCGCTATCGTTGATTGCGGCGTTTGCAAATGTGATAGCTCAAGACCTGTTGCAGAGCTCATGGAATTAACTTTATAGCCGTTCGCTTGCTCTCCGATTACGGTTAACCTTTCGATACCTTCGCTAGTGTGGGCGAGCGTTTGAGTTGAAACTGTTGAAAGTAAAAGGCCAACCAGAGTGTAATGAGTTACGGGATAATTTTTCTTTGAGAGTAGGTGTATCATTTGAAATCCATTTTTATTTAAAAACGTGAAATTAACTTTTCACATTAGTAGATGTCGCTGCTTGATAATCGAGCAAGAAGAGACTAATGGATTTTCCTTTATTAGTAAATGCTTTTGATAATGATTTTCATTTAGGTTTGGGTATTCTCCTTTTTACTTACAAGCGGGTTGTGAATAAAAAGGAGGAATTAATTATAAAAAGATTGCGCTAACTTGGAATAACTTTTCAACCACGTTAATGTGCTTTTTATCAATTAAGAACATGATTACATGATCGCCTGACAAAATAATTGTATCGTCATGGGCAATCAGTACATCGTCATTTCGCACAATTGCACCTATTGTGGTACCTGCTGGCAATTTAATATCGGCAATTGCGCGACCTACCACTTTAGAGGTATTTTCATCACCATGGGCAACCGCTTCTATGGCTTCTGCGGCTCCTTTACGTAGTGAGTACACGTTTACAATATCGCCACGGCGCACGTGAGTCAGCAATGCAGAAATAGTCGCTTGTTGTGGTGAAATCGCAATATCAATTTCGCCGCCCTGTACTAAATCAACGTAAGCGCCTCGTTGAATAAGTACCATGGTTTTTTGTGCCCCCATGCGTTTTGCGAGCATAGCCGACATTATATTTACTTCATCGTCGTTGGTAACGGCAATAAACACATCAACCTGTTCAATGTGTTCTTCAGAGAGCAGCTCCTGATCGGATGCATCACCACAAAATACCACGGTGTTGTCGAGCATTTCAGAAAGCTGTTCGCCACGCTCTTTACTTCGCTCTAGTAACTTAACGCTGTGGTTTCTTTCCAGTGAACGGGCTAGACCTGCACCAATATTACCGCCACCGGCAATCATGATTTTTTTATACGAGCGTTCCAGCTTTTGTAGCTCGTTCATTACCGCACGAATGTGTTTGGTTGCGGCAATAAAAAATACTTCATCGTCGGCTTCTATTACGGTGGTGCCTAAGGGTTTTATCGCTTTACCTTGGCGGTAAATAGCGGCTACCCGAGTTTCAACATTAGGAATATGCTGCTTAAGTGTAGATAGGGCATAGCCTACCAATAAGCCGCCATAGTAGGCTTTTACAGCCACTAAAGAGAGCATGCCATCGGCAAATTGCAGTACTTGTAATGCGCCAGGGTAGTCTATTAGGCGGCGAATATACTTAGTAACGAGTGCTTCTGGGGCAATATAATGATCGACGGGTAAGTCATCATTATGGAATAGTTTTTCGCGGTATTTTAAATACTGCTCAGAGCGAATACGGGCTATTTTGGTCGGTGTATTAAAAATACTGTAGGCAACTTGGCATGCCACCATGTTAACTTCATCTGAGCTGGTCACTGCAATAATCATATCGGCATCTTCAGCCCCTGCGCGACTTAGCACGTCAGGGTGAGCGCCATGGCCTGCAACACCTTGTAAATCGTACTTATCTTGCAGTTCGCGCAAGCGGTTACCGTCGATATCAACTACGGTTATTTCGTTTTGTTCACCCACTAGGTTTTCTGCGAGTGTGCCGCCAACTTGCCCAGCACCGAGTATGATTATTTTCATTATGTGCCCATATTATTAATACTAATTACATCAAAGTATTAGCTACCTCTAAACTGAAGTAGCTAAATGTGTTGCCTAGGTTTTTTTAACTAATTTAGCGTAGTAAAAACCGTCACTTTCGCCTGGTAATAACTGCAAGCCTGGTATGGTTTTAGTGTCTTCGCTGTGCAAAGGAATATGCTCTGCGTCTTCATTATTAGCTAAAAACTTAGCAACTTGTTGTTGGTTTTCTTGTGGAAGCACCGAACAAGTTGCATACACCAATGTACCGCCTGGCTTTAACAATGGCCAAATGCTGTCGAGTATATCGCCTTGGAGGGTCGATAAATCGTTAATGTCGGATGCGCGACGTAACCATTTAATATCTGGGTGACGACGAATTACGCCAGTTGCAGAGCAGGGTACATCTAACAAAATACGATCAAACTGTTCTTCATCCCACCAAGTGTGAGGTTGCGATGCATCACCACATTGTAAGTCGGCGCCCAAACCTATGCGTTCTAGGTTTTGTTTAACACGTTCTAGGCGTGTGGCATCGCTATCAAGCGCAAGTACATCAGCATCGGCAAGCTCTAAAATATGGCAGGTTTTACCACCAGGCGCTGCACAGGCATCGAGTATTGCATCACCATTTTGTGGGTCTAGATAGCGTGCAGCAAGCTGCGCTGCCGCATCTTGTACTGAACAGGCACCGGTATCAAACTCAGGAAGTGAAAACACATCGCGTGGTTTGCTTAGTTTAATGCCATCAATAAAATCAGGGTTTAGAGTATGTTCAATATCGTTAGCGGTTAGCATTTCGCTATATTCTTGGGTGCTAAACTGCGATTGATTCACTCGAAGCCACATTGGCGCTTGTTGCTGATTAGCTTCTAGAATGTCTTCCCAGCTATCTGGGTAGGCTTCTTTTACTTGCTTTATAAACCAGTTTGGATGGTTGTATAAACACACCGGAATTTGTTTGGCTTTTTCTTCAAGCTCAGTTTGTTGGCGCTGAAAGCTTCGTAAAATGGCGTTAATAAGCCCTTTCAAGCCAAGAGCACGTAATTGTTGTAACGCATTAACGGTTTCGCTAATTGCTGCATGCGGCGGTACACGCATGTGTTGTAGTTGGTAAATACCCACATACAACAAGAACTGGAAAATACGGCGTTTGCCTTTAAGCGGTTGTTCTACTAAATGCTGGCAATAATTTTCTAGGCTAGGTAAGTAACGTAATACTCCATAGCAAATTTGCTGCAGTAAGGCTTTATCTTTAGGTGATAAGCCTTGGCTAGCGAAAGGGAGTTCTTGATTAAGCGATGCGCCTTTATCAACCACGTTATATAAAGTTTCAGCGGCTAGCGCTCTGACATTGCTTACATTACTCATTATTTTCGCCTAATACGATGCCGGGTGTGACCCAGTCGCTACGACCGTTTAAAAAATCATTAATTGCCATTGGCTTTTTGCCTTGTGGTTGTAATTCGCTAATAGATAAAGCGTGTTTACCACAAGCCACAACGATACCGTTTTTATCACTTGCTAATACAGTGCCAGCTGCGCCTGACTGTTCAACCACGTTTGCTTGGTATATTTTTACCGTATTACCACGCATTTGGGTAAAGCATACTGGCCATGGGTTAAAGGCACGAATGTTACGCTCGATTTGCTCGGCATCCATAGACCAATCAATGTTGGCTTCGTCTTTTGAGAGCTTTTTAGCGTAATTGGCATCGGCGTCGTTCTGTGGCTCAGGCGTTATGTCCCCGTTGGCTAAACGATTTATGGTGTCGATTAATGCATCAGGTCCCAGTTCAGCAAGCTTAGCGTATAAGCTTGCACTGGTTTCAGTACTATCAATAGGGCAGCGGCTAATATGCAGCATATCGCCGGTATCTAGCCCTTCATCCATTTGCATTATGGTTACACCGGTTTGCTGATCGCCTGCCCAAATAGCACGTTGAATAGGCGCGGCGCCACGCCAGCGCGGTAAAATAGAACCATGTACATTTAAACACCCTAAACGTGGGGCATCTAAAATGGCTTTAGGTAAAATTAAACCGTAGGCAACGACAATCATGATATCGGCATTGAGGCAGCTTAGCTCTTCAAGTGCTTCGTCTGTTTTGAGTGATTGCGGTTGAAAAACGGGTAGGTCATGTTCTAATGCAAGCGCTTTTACTTCACTGGCTTTTAGTTTTTTTCCGCGACCCGCTGGACGATCTGGTTGACTGTAAACGCCCACTATTTGGTGTTCACTATCTATGAGTGCTTGCAGATGGCGTGCAGCAAAGTCCGGCGTACCGGCAAATATAATGCGTAATGGTTGTGTCACTGAGTTTCCTAATTATTTACTAAGGTGCTTATTACTGCGCTGCAAACTTCGCTTCTTTTTCAAGCTTTTTACGAATGCGTTGGCGCTTTAATGGAGATAAATAATCAATAAATAATTTACCTTGAAGGTGATCAAGTTCATGCTGAATACAAATCGCTAATAATTCGTCAGCATCAAGAATAAACTCTTTACCTTCTTCGTTGAGTGCAGCTACGGTAACGGTTTCTGCACGGTCAACTTTTGCATACGAATGAGGAACTGATAAACAGCCTTCTTCGCTCACGGTTGAGCCATCTTTTTTGATAATTTGCGGATTGATAAGCACGAGTGGTTCATTGCGCTCTTCTGATACGTCGATCACCACAATACGCTGGTGAATATCAACCTGTGTAGCAGCAAGCCCAATACCATTTTCATCGTACATAGTTTCTAGCATATCTTTGACAATTTCACGCACTTGATCGTCAACAACAGTTACTTCTTTTGCGATTGTACGTAAACGTTCATCTGGAAATCTTAAAACTTCTAACCTAGCCATAGTTACCTTTTACACTTATGCTTGAATTTAGGGTATTGTATGTTCTTATTTTAGCCATTCACGTTCCCCTTTAACAGGTTTTGGTTAATAATAATGAAAAAACACTATGAGGAAGCTCAATGAAATCTCCATTAATTGCAATTATACTTGTATTAGGTGCAACTTTTCCTGTGCTGGCAGATGTACTAACTATAAAAAAAGATGCACCTAAACAGTATGTTGTGAAAAAAGGTGACACGCTTTGGGATATCTCAGCTATATATCTAAACGAACCTTGGTTATGGCCTGAACTATGGCAAATGAACCCACAAATAGACAACCCTCACCTTATTTACCCCGGAGATGCGTTAGCATTAATTTACGATACAGACGGTAATCCGCGTTTAGTGATTAATAAAGCGTATCGAAAGCTATCACCTATGGGGCGTATTACGCCAAAAGGGAAAGATGCGATAACAACTTTACCGCTTGCGTTGATTAAACCGTATTTGTCGTTTGAGCAAGCTATTAACAGCGATACCATAAAAGAAAAGCCCTATATTTTGGGCGCCAACGAAAATACCAAAACCCAAACTATTGACCATATTTTATATGTAAAAGGTAACTTAAAACGTCATCAGGCATATGCTATTTATCATAAAGGTGCGCCTTATACTGACCCTAATACCGGTGAAGAGTTGGCGAGTAGAGCATCTTATGTGGGTATGGCTCGCGCGTTTAGAACAGGTGATGCGGCCAATGGCGAACCGGCCTCAGTAAGAGTTGAATCAGTAAAACGTGAGATCAAACAGGGTGACTTTTTATTACCTGCAATGGAAGGGCAGATGCTGCCAGTATATTTTGAGATGCATCGTCCTGAACAGCCAATGCAGGGTCAAGTGATTGCCTCTCCGCACGAGGTGAGAGAATTTAGCACGATGGATGTAGTGGTGCTAAACTTAGGTTCAGAGCAACAAGTTAAAGTAGGTCATGTACTGGATATTGAACGTCAGTCACCTAAGGTGATTGATAGTGCCAGAGGCCCGCGTTATACCGAAGATTCAAGTCGTTTAGAAAAATTGGTATCGGCTACTAGCGAATTATTTGGCTCAGAAACCGATGAAGATAGCGTTACTTGGAAAATGCCAGCAGAGAAAGTTGGTGAAATGATTATTTTTAAAGTGTATGACAAAGTTAGTTATGCGCTGATCACTAAAAATCAGCACCCAATTCGCATTGGAGATTTGGCAGTAATTCATTAAGTAGCGAGTCGGTGTTCTAGGAGGGAGCATGGAGCAATCGTTTGGCAAGCTAAGCCATTGGCTTGCCTTTTACTTATGCAAAGGGCTTGGAATAAAAACGCTATTAGCCCTCTCTAAACAGCATAGTTTAGAGTCACTGTTTTCCTTATCGCATTCCCAGCTGGTTATGTTGGGCTTAACAGCGAGTCAAGCAAGTAATTTACTTAATACAAATTGGCAGCAAGTTGCGCATTATGAACAGCTTATTAGCCAGCAACATATTATTGTTATTAATATTTTTGATACCACCTACCCAGAACACCTAAAACAAATAGCCAGTGCGCCATTATTACTTTTTTGTAAAGGCGATATCAGCTTACTGTCTTCTCCACAAATTGCGATTGTTGGCAGTCGAAATGCAACCACCACAGGACTTGAAATTGCTGCAGAGTTTGCACATCAGCTAACGCTTGCTGGCATAACAGTAACCTCTGGTATGGCGCGTGGCATTGATGGTGCTGCCCATAAAGGAGCGCTGGCAGGAAATGGTAAAACCATTGCCGTACTAGGGACTGGTGTTGATGTTTATTACCCTAAACGCCATAAGTTACTTACAGAGCAAGTATTAACACAGGGTTTATTGGTAAGTGAGTTTTTACCGGGCACCGCGGCCAACGCGCATAACTTTCCACGACGTAATCGCATTATTTCAGGACTCTCTTTAGGCGTTTTAATTGTTGAAGCCGAAATTAAAAGTGGCTCACTCATCACCGTACGTTATGCGCTTGAACAAAATAAAGACGTTTTTGCGGTGCCAGGCTCAATTAAAAACCCGCTGGCACAAGCAAGCCATTTTTTAATTAAGCAAGGTGCTAAGCTGGTAGAAAACGTCGCGGATATTCTTGATGAGATGAACTTTTCATACCCTTCTGGTCTAAACTATAAAGAGTTAACTGATGCTGTAACCTCAGATTGTGAGGTGCTTAACAGTATTGGTTTTGAGGTGACCAGTGTGGACGATATTATGCGTCGAGTACAGTGGCCAATTGATAAATTACAAGCGCGATTGCTTGATTTAGAGTTAGACGATCAAATTGAACGTGTATTAGACGGCTATATTAAATTAAGCGCTGGAGGATAATATGTTTGATATTCTCATGTATTTATTTGAAAACTATGTTCACAGCGAAGGCGATGTATTTGTTGAGCAAAGCACACTTACCGATGAGTTACTCCGCGCTGGGTTTAACAAACCCGAAATTAACAAAGCCATTGACTGGTTAGATCAACTTGCCGCATTACAATACAGCAATGAATCGCCTTATTTATTAGCCACTCCACAACATGCAGTGCGTATTTTTACCGACAGTGAGTGCCAAGTTCTCGACACCGAGTGTCGCGGCTTTTTAATGTTTGTTGAACAAACGGGCGTCATTAATAGCACCACTCGTGAAATGGTGATGGACCGTTTAGCGGCGCTTGATAATTCAGCTATTACTTTGGAAGATTTAAAATGGTTAATTCTTATGGTGTTATTTAACGCCCCTGATTCTCAGCAGGCGTATGAGCAAATGGAAGATCTTATTTTTGATGAGCCCAGTGAAGTGTTACATTAATCATTATTGCGTGTTTTATTATTTTCAGCGTTAACAAACCGACTGCCATAGCTTGTATCTTTAAGGGTTTTGGGTATATTAGGCGAAAATTCACCAACCACTAGGATTTACATGAGTAAAATCGATCATTCACTTTTCTCGGCTAATAAACACGCCTTAGAAAAAGAATATGAGATATGCCCGCAATGTGGTTCAGAACTCGTCATTCGTAATAGTAAATCTGGGTATTTTTTAGGCTGCGCTAGTTACCCTAAGTGCGATTTTATTCGTCCGCTTGCACATCATGATAGCAATGAAATCAAAATACTTGAGGACAGCGAGTGTCCAGAGTGTCGTAAGCCGCTGGTGGTGAAAAATGGCCGCTACGGTATGTTTATTGGCTGTACCGGTTACCCTGAATGTCATTATATTGCCAGTGAGCATGACGATACACCAAGTGAAGAGCCTGTGATTAGTTGTCCTAAATGTAAAAAAGGCCACTTGGTTTCACGCAGCAATAAATTTGGGAAAGTGTTTTATTCTTGCGACTGTTACCCAAGCTGTAAATATACGCTTAATCATAAACCTGTAGATCAAGCGTGCCCAGCATGTGACTGGCCAGTTGTTACTGAGAAAAAAACCGCGAGTGGTATTGTGTTACAATGCCCACAAAAAAGTTGTATGCATAAGTTTGCTGCCACTAAATAACGTAAATATCTCTGGAGACAATTTTGTCTGACCTTTCTTCTTTATCTGCTGCAATAACTAGCTTAGAACAAGGCGATGTTATTTTATACCCAACCGAAGCTGTTTATGGCCTTGGTTGCGATCCTGACAATCAACAGGCGGTGGAACGTTTATTGAGTATTAAACAACGCCCTGTTGAAAAAGGGCTTATTTTAATTGCTGACAATTACGGGCAATTATTAAAATACGTCGATGACGCTAAGCTGCCTATGGATAAACGTGCCGATATTTTTTCAAGTTGGCCAGGCGCACTCACTTTTGTGATGCCTGCAGCTAAGTCTACCCCAAAGTGGTTAACTGGGCAGTTTGATACTATTGCAGTAAGAGTAACTAACCACCCTACAGTTAAACGTTTATGTCAACAGTTTGGTAAACCACTGGTATCAACAAGTGCTAATTTAACCGGCCAAGCAACGGTAACAAGTATTGTTGAAGCTCAGCAGCAGTTTGGCGAGCAGGTTAGTTTTTATGTTGATGAACCATTAGGTGGTAATACACAACCAAGTACCATTAAAGATGCCATGACTGGCAATGTATTCAGAGGTTAACGATGCAAAGCGAATTATTAAAACAAGTAAAAGCGTACTTTATGGCTTTGCAAGATACCATTTGCCAAGGCTTAGAATCAGCCGATGGGAAAGCACAGTTTGTTGAAGACAGCTGGCAGCGAGAAGAGGGCGGCGGTGGTCGTACTCGCGTTATTACCAATGGTAATGTGATTGAGCAAGGCGGTGTGAATTATTCGCATGTATTTGGTGCCTCTATGCCGGGCTCTGCCACTGCCCATAGACCTGAGCTTGCTGGGCGCAGCTTTCATGCGTGTGGTGTATCGTTAGTGATCCACCCTAAAAACCCGCATATACCAACAAGCCATGCCAATGTACGCTTTTTTATTGCCGAAAAAGAAGGTGAAGAACCGATTTGGTGGTTTGGTGGTGGTTTTGATTTAACCCCGTTTTATCCTGTACTTGAAGATGTAGTGCATTGGCACCAAGTTGCGCACGATGTGTGTCAGCCTTTTGGCGATGATGTATATCCAAAATATAAAAAATGGTGTGATGAATACTTTTATTTAAAACATCGAGATGAAACCCGTGGCGTTGGCGGCTTATTTTTTGACGATTTGAATGAGTTAGGTTTTGAGCAAAGCTTTGCATTTATGCAATCGGTGGGTAATGGCTTTTTAAATGCTTACGTTCCTATTATTGAGCGTCGCAAAAACGATAAGTACACCGAACAACAACGCGACTTTCAATTATATCGCCGTGGTCGTTATGTTGAGTTTAATTTAGTCTGGGACCGTGGCACATTATTTGGCTTACAAAGCGGTGGCCGAACTGAATCTATTTTAATGTCGATGCCACCCTTAGCACGTTGGGAATATAACTATACCCCAGCCGAAGACAGTGCAGAGGCATTACTATATAAAGATTTCTTAAAGCCACGTGATTGGTTAGCTCTAGGCTAGAAATTGTCCGCCAGTCAATAAACTACTTATTGACTGGCTTTTAAAGTTATTGTTCTAGTTTAAAGCTTCGTACCTGCTCATCTAACGAGCGAGCTAAATTGAGTAACTCTTCACTGACTTTTTGATTTTCATCCGCATCTACTAACGATTGCTCTGCATTATCACTGATACCAACAACGCTTCTATTTATTTCTTCGGCGGCTAGATTTTGCTGCTCTGTTGCATCGGCTATTTGTATATTTAGCTCATTTATTTCATTCATTTGGCTAGAAATATCTTTTAAAGCCTGTGCAACTTGTTGTACTTGTTGCGCTCTTTTGTCAGCCTCCGCACACGACTCACCCATGGTTTTAACTGTTTGCGCTGCTTCTGATTGCAACTTATCTATAGTGCGGCGTATTTCATCGGTAGAGGCATGAGTTCGGGTTGCTAAAGTTCGTACTTCATCAGCAACAACGGCAAATCCTCTTCCAGCTTCACCTGCACGGGCAGCTTCAATGGCTGCATTAAGTGCTAATAAATTTGTTTGCTCGGCGATACTGCTGATCACCTCAAGCACTTTACCCACTTCAAGCGTTTGCTCTTGCAGTTGTCTCACTTGATCTGCCGCTTGGCGTACATCTTGTGCTAACTGATTAATGCTGAGCTCTGTTTGCTCTGCAACCTGCATGCTTTGCTGTGCTAGCTCATTACTGTTCTCAGATTTTTCTTGAGCAAAATGAGTGGTGTTTCTTACCTCGTTTGAAGAGCTTTCTAGCTCATTAATTGCTGCGGCCACCGAGTCGGTACTTTTCTTTTGTTCTAAAATAGCGCGCTCAGTAGTATCGGCAGAAGTATAAATTTTCTCTGCTGAATGAATAAGCACTTTTGAAGAGTGAGATACCTGAGCAATGTTATCTTTAAACGTAGCAATCATTTGGTTAAAACTGGTGGCAAGCCAGCCGAGTTCATCTTCGGCGTTATCTTCAATGCGTAAGGTTAGATCTTTATTAGTAGTGGCTAAGTGCATTGCATGGCCGAGCTTTTTAAGGCGCACTATAAATATTTTTCTAAACACTATACCTAGCAGCACAAAGGCAATAATAAAAATAGTAGACAGTAGGCTGGTGGTTATTAAGGTGTTGTAAGTTACCTCGCTATCAATATCGGCTAAGGAATAGCTAATTTTTACCACGCCTAGCACATCGCCTTCTTGTGCTTGATGGCAGCCTAAGCAGTTAGTGCCTTTATAATCAGAGCTTGCATACATCGGGCGTAGGTAGGTCATACTGCGATTATTATTGCTTTGCTCTATAAATAAACTTTCTTTACCCTGTAGTGCTTCGCGTTCGCTATTATTACTCGCTGTTTGGTTTTTATTGCCTGGTCCATACAGCTTATTGACTATGTCAGAGCGAATAATATGAGCATCTTCAATATTAGGGTGTTTGCGTAGCTTTTGGCTCAATAATTCTCGATTAGTCATAGTACCCGTTAGCATCATGGTGTTTATTGAATCAAAATAGTTATCGGCAAGTAGCTTGATGTTTTCTGCCACCGTATCTTGTGCGAGTGTGCGCTGTTGGCTCGCACTACTAAAAATACTGGCTATGAGTACTATAATGCCGGTAAATGCTAACAAAGCATAAATTTTATGTTGGATTGATTTCACCCGCGCCACGCTTTTCTAACTATTTGATAGGGTATTATCTTTATTTTAGAAAAGCGGGTTTTGACTTAGCGCAAATAATCCCCAATTAAAGAACGGGATAGATTAATGCTGATTAATCATATGACTGGCAAGCTGTGCCAGTGATTGGCGTAAACCTTCGCGTAAAACGGGGTTATCAATTTCTATGTCTAAGGTTTTATTCATGCAATACATCCACTGATCACGTAAATCTTGATCAATAGGAAATGGCATATGGCGTTTGCGCAGCATTGGATGGCCATGTTTTTCTACAAATAAGTCTGGGCCACCAAGCCAACCGGATAAAAACTCAAAAAATACTTGGCGAATTCTATCTAATGGTTGAGGATGCATATCATATAACGGTTTAGCGTATTCATCGCTGGCCATTATGTCGTAGAATCTATTGGCAATTGCACGCGTGGGCGCTTCTCCGCCGATGATTTCATACGGGGTTTTCTCTGGCGTAGGCGCTTGAGTGGTTGTAGACGGCTTTGATCTTGAAAAGAGTCTTTTAATCATAATTTTATCATCGTTAATAGGCAGTACTAAAACTGCAAAGAGGTTGTTTAAAATGGACAAATATGCGGTTTTTGGAAATCCAATCAAACATTCAAAATCTCCCAGCATACATCAGCAGTTTGCTAAGTCATTGGGAGAGCAAATCGACTATCGCGCAATATTAGCACCTATCGATGGATTTGAAAAAACAGTCGCTGCTTTTTTTGAGCAAGGGGGAAAAGGCGCCAATGTCACTGTTCCTTTTAAAGAGCAGGCTTTTGCTTTAGCCGATGAACTCACCCCAGTTGCTAAACTTGCAGGCGCAGTAAACACCCTTAAAAAGCGCGATGATGGTACCTTACTCGGTGATAACACCGACGGCATAGGCTTTGTGAACGATTTACTAGCGAATAAAATAACAATTACAGGTAAACGCCTGCTGATCATTGGTGCAGGTGGCGCTGCCCGTGGTGTTATTTTACCTTTACTTGAGCAGCAGCCTGAAGAAATCATTATCGTTAATCGCACTGCACATAAAGCTCAAACATTGGCAAAGCTCTTTACTGGGCACGGCAATGTTTCGGGGTATGGTTTTGACGACCTTCCTCAAGTTGATTATCACTTGGTTATAAATTCAACCTCGAGCAGCATGAATAACGAGTTACCTGCGTTAAGCGAAAAGCACTTAAGCGCATGTGAAATGGCTTACGATATGTTTTACGCCACGCAAAATACGCTATTCATGGATTGGGTCAGCGAACACAACAAAGCGGCTAAGCTATTGGACGGTAGTGGCATGCTAGTAGGCCAAGCCGCACAAGCTTATTATGTATGGCGAAATAAAATGCCGGACATTGTTCCCGTTGTTATTGCACTAAAGCAGGGAGTACTTAAATGAATCAAGCAATACAGTTTATAGACCGACTCGAATTTAGAGAGCCAACTCACCAGCTAGTTTTTTTTGCACAAGTAAGCGGAATGCTAGTTGAGTGTGTGATTGCTGTAAATAGTTTAAATTTAGCCGATGAGAGTCATGCAACGCGTTATTTTGAACAATATCGATTTGATTATGAAGAGCGTGCCGAGCAGCTAATCGAAGACGAAAGCTATAACTCGGCAGGGCAAATAGAAGTGAGTTTACTTAATTAAGTAAAAAAGCTGTGGTTATTTCGCGTCTTCAGCTAAGTATTCATCTTTAAGCTGCACGTAATTATCGGCAGACACTTTTAAAAAGCTCAGCTCTTGCTCTGTTAAAGGGCGAGCTTGTTTCGCTGGGCTACCTACATATAAAAAACCAGACTCTAAACGCTTATTAGGGGGGACTAAAGCACCGCCACCAATAATAACCTCATCTTCTACAATCACATTATCCATAATAATAGCGCCCATCCCCACGAGTATGCGGTTACCTAATACGCAGCCATGTAGCATTACCTTATGACCAACGGTTACATCATCACCAATAATAAGTGGGTAGCCATCTGGATTACTCTTTGTTGCTCTTGATAAGTGTAAAACACTGCCATCTTGTATATTAGTACGCTTACCGATACGAATATGATTAACATCACCACGGGCTGCAACTAGTGGCCATACACTACTATCATCACCTAGGGTGATATCACCGACTAATACAGACGACTCGTCTACATAAACAGATTCATTAAACGCAGGAGTTATTCCTTTATAAGAACGTATTGCCATACATGCACCTTTAAATTAAACATATTAAGAGTATTAGTGTAACAGTAGCGCTTATTTTAGTACCAGCAAAGCCTATATTGATTATAAAACTACCAGTTTCACCTGCTTTCGCTCAGATACTAACCGAACAGTGTGTTTTTTTAGTTTTTCTTTAAAAAAGTACTTGCGTAAAAATCTGTTCTCCCTATAATGCGACCCCACTGAGACAGGGAACGCCAACGCATAGCGAGGCATGAGCTACTCAGAGAGTTAAGTAAAACTTAAGTTTAAATCATCGAAAAAAGTTTAAAATTAAGTGTTGACTCAAAAAATAAAGGATGTATTATACGCATCCCTAGCGACAACGTCGCAACGTTCTTTAACAATATAAAGCAATCATCTGTGTGGGCACTCGTACAGGTTGAGTTCTAACAGCGAAGCTTAGTTTACTAGGTGACGCAAACAAATTTAGAGTCTCAATTGAACTGAGTGACCAACGGAAACAAGTTTACTTGTTTCAGCACAGTCAATTCGATTCGAAAGAATCAAAATTCAGAATTCATTGAGCTGTCGAAAGACATAAAACTTTTTAATTGAAGAGTTTGATCATGGCTCAGATTGAACGCTGGCGGCAGGCCTAACACATGCAAGTCGAGCGGTAACATTTCT